>NZ_JBJDXL010000025.1:0-8206 GCF_051866655.1 Intestinibacter sp. | reverse complement strand
AATAAGATGTATTTTCAAAGTTAAAAAAACCACTTGCCTGTCTATAATACCCTATTCCTACATCATTACTTTGCTCACCGGTTGGAGAAATAATTTTTAGATTTACTCTATCTGGACGGCTAATCCAAACATCTATTTTTAAATCAGGTTCTGTCTCTTCTATCTCAAGCTCTACTATCTGTGTCTCTCCTTCATTTAATAATTTACCGCTTTTGTGAGTTTGGGTATTTCCCTGATTTCCAGCTCCTGCAATCTCGCATTCTGCATATTGATACCAGCTCGTAGGAGATGCCCCTCTATTTATAAATCCAACATCATTATTTGAGCCTATTGAAGTATTTACTATAAGTGGACGTTCTAATTCTCTAGCTTTTTTGGTAGCGTAATCTCTTGCCACATAATAGTAGGCATTATTATAGCTTTCATCGATTTTTCCAAGCTTAATTATTATAAGCTCGCTGTCTTTTGCTATTCCTTCATATTGAGGATTTACATTTCCAAGTCCTGAACAAATACCGCTTAGCAAAGTTCCGCTACCTACTTCATCTTTGGATAATGTATTATCATTTTGACTGATTGCCCTATTTATATCGTCTCTAGTGTACTCTGTCCCAAAATAAAATCCTTTAGGTGGATTTCCTTCAATTGTTTGATCCCATAAATACAGTATTTTACTAGTTCCATCTGGATATATAAAATCTGGATGTAAATAGTCTATTCCAGTATCTGCAATTGCTATTATTACATTTCTACCTGTTACATCTAGGTTTGGATTGCTTTTTATATATCCTATATTCGACTGCTCATTTACATAGACTCCCTCTGATGTGCTAGATGATACATCGGACAATAGACTCATTTCTATCAGCCTTTGCACAATTGTAATATTTCTATTGTTAAAAAATACTTCTGATAAATATATATCTGACTCACTTAAAAAAAATATACCGCTATTTTCGCTGAGTCTCTTAAAAATACTAGAAAATCCGTATTGCTCTAAGCTATTAAAAAAATCATCGTTTGGTGTGAAATATATGAATATAGAATTTGCATATGCATCTTGTTGTCTATTATATCTTTGTAGAAAATTTTGATTTAAATTTGTTGCCAAGCGCTTTAAATTATTAGTTGACCTTCCTAAATCTATATTTGACATATCTAAAAAACCATATCCACTCGCATTTGAAGGATATGTGCTGTTTGCAGTTCGCCTTGCATTTTGAAGCAGCAAGGATTTTAATTTTTGAGAATATAAAAACAAGTCGTTTCCCATTACAATTCCCCACTCCATCAAAAGGGCACAGCAACCTGTCACATGAGGTGTTGCCATACTCGTTCCAGTTAGTGCCCCCAGCGTTCCTCCTACTAAATATGATATTATATTTTCCCCAGGAGCCAATAAATCGGGCTTATATATGCCCTGACTTATATCGCCTCTTCCAGAAAATCCCGACACGACATCTGTCCTAGAATTATAGCTTCCGACTGTTATAACTCTATTAGCTGTCCCCGGCACTGTAACTGTTAAAATCCCGCTTGGAGATAAAAATCTAGTATCAGGGCTCAATCCCTCTGATGTAGGTAGATACAAATCCACTATTCCATCTACTATATCGATTTGTGAAAACACGATTTTCCATATTCCAGGAGTTATCTGAACATCAGAATCCAGTCTTATTGTAATTCTCCTTTGAATTGAATAAGGCTGTATTTCATAAAAATAACCTGTAATATTTGTTCCTCTTAAGTTATTAGATATTCTATTATTTTCAATTGAAAGGCTTTGAGTTTTTTCATTAGATGGGTTGATTACTGTTATTGTAAATTTATCTGCAAAATTAGGCCATATATTTATATTTAGTACGAGCTCTCCCTGACCAACTACAAACTCGACTGTTTCCTCTTCCTCCTGATCATTTAAATCTATCCTCTTATGTCCTCCTTTATTTCCGTTGTTTCCCGCCGCTATTACTATATTGTTTTTCCAGTATAAACACATATCATCTATATATTGCTCAAATAAAGATAATCCCTTGTGAGATCCTTCGTTAGTTCCATAGCTGATATTAATAGCTACTGGCTTGTTTAATTCTAATGCTTTATCTAATATAAATTTAATCGCCCTCATAAATTCAGTACTTCTCGAGTACACATCTGTCTGCCTACTTCCAACTCTCACGACGATAAATTGTGCATTATTTGCTATCTGTGCACATATAGAGCCTACATGTGTTCCGTGTGTAGCAGTTATCTGTATCGGTATATCCTTATTTCCATTTAAAGCTTCATTTATATCTGAATTAGTGTATAGAGTACCCTCCTTAAACCCTTCTGGTGGATTGTTTCCTATAGATTGATCCCAATAATAGACGATTTTAGAATTTCCAGTGTTATCCTTAAACACAGGCAAGGTATAATCTATTCCGGAATCTATAAGGCCGATTAGTGTACCCTTACCGGTTAAATTAGTTCTATTTTTAAAAGAAGTTATTCCAGATGCCAAAAAGCTCTGTTCATCTTGTGTCTCTAAGATAAAAGGTCTCTCTATATATTCTACCTCTGTATAATTTAAAAGTTGATCAAATAAATTTGGATTATCCGATGTTATAATAGCAAAATTATCGTTTAATATCTCAACATCTACATTTAACTCCTCCTCTAACTTCAAAATATCACCATTGTATTTTACAATAACTTCATAATCTATAAAAACCACCTCTTCCAATTAAAAAGTTTACTGATTTTAACTCTCTCTATGCTCTTTTTTTTAATAATATTCTAAAAAAAAAAGATTATACCTAAATCAGTAATAATCTTTTTTCCATTAAACTGTATTTAATTAATTTTATATATCAGAAAAAGCAACTGCTATATTTTGTCTTCTCTCTTCCTTTGTAAGATGGTGGTATTTTGTATTTTGATCCTCATCTACTGTAGTATTTGCTATTTTTACTGTAAATTCAGTTCCTTTTCCGAGCTCACTTTCTACAGAAACTGAGCCATTATGTAGCTCTGCAAATGATCTTACTAGAGAAAGACCTATTCCTGTTCCTTCTTTAACTATACTTCTTTCGTCCTTTACACGTTCATATATTGTAAATATTCTATTCATATTTTCTTCTGATATACCAATTCCGTTGTCCTTTACACTTATATAGACAAAGTCGTCATCATGTGTTAAGCTCACTAAGATAACTCCACCTTCTTTTTTTCTGAACTTCAGTGAATTTGATATTAAATTGATTACTATTTTTTCGACCTTTTCACAGTCAAATCCAACTATTAATTCCTCTTCATCTGTATCAAATATAATATTCATATTGTTAATATTTACAAAATCCCTTACAGATTCGCATATTTCCTCTATGAAATAAACTATATCCTCATTACTTGGATTAAAATCTAAATATCCGAGCTCTATCTTTGATTTTGATGATAAGTCGTTTACTATTTTCATTATTCTAAATGAATTCCTTCTAACTAAATCGACATGTCTCAATATGTCTTCATCGTATACATTTTGCTCGACCTTCTTTTCTATAAGCTGCATAGTTGCCAATATCATATTTACAGGATTTTTTATTTCATGCGAAACAAAAGAGAAGAATTTTTCCCTTGTTTCCTTTCTATTCATAACATCATTTGTTCTGTTAGTTATATCAGTCAATATAATATAAGATGCAATAGGTTGATTTTTGTCATTTTTAATAGGATTCGATCTAATCCAAATCCATTTTTTACCTTTTTTAGTTTTTATTTGAACTCTCTCATCTATTACCTTAAAATAATCATAATAAATTTCTTCATTGTCATCTTCTTTTTCTATAAACTTATAAAATCCTTCTTCTACACTGCAAGGTACATTACAAGTCTCTTCAAACATATTTTCATAAGATTCATTTACAAATATTATCTTTCCATCGCTTACAAGAAAGAATACATCGTCAAATTTTCTTACATTTAATAATAGGTTTTCTTGCATATCATTAGGAAGATATTCATTTTCACAGAACCAAGCAATAAAGCTCTTATCACCTATTTTTTCTATTTGTACATTATAAATAGTCTTGTCTATTTTTATTTTCCTATAATTAAAATTCACTATGCAATCTGTTAAAATATCTTCTACAATTATATTATATCTATCTGTCACGTACAATTTATACGCAGCATTCGATTCCTTTATGATTGCATGGTTATCTCGAAGTTCTATTATAACAAAGGGCGTCGGGCTCTTAAATAATATACTTTTATAATCATACATAAACTGAATCCCCCAATTAAATTACAAATTTCTACATAATAAGATATTTTTAAAATTATAACTCTTAAAATCTCTCCATTTTCTTTATATATTTAGTTAGATTATATCATAAATATTACATATTTTTAATTCTTTTTACAAAATGTATTATACTATTTTTCTACATGTGTACAAATATTAGCAAATTTAACATTCATTTAACACTTGATTCCTTATTTAAATATTCTTAATATTATATATTTTACTTGTTTATAAAATTTAATTTTTTTTATTTTTTAAATGATTATTTTACTGTTATCGATATATGCTTTTCTATTTTATTTTGTCCACTACCACAAGATATTAATACCTCTTCTACACCTTCTCTCAATCCAATAATTGTCCCATCATCATCTAATCTAATATTTCTCTGTACAGGTAATTTATTTTCTGAAAATGTAAACTTAGGCTTCGGTGTCTTCAAATTTTCTGGAGAAGTTTTTACTAAAACATGTATACTTTTTTGCTCACCGACTTTTAAATTTATATTTTTATCTACAATTATATCTTTTATTCTAGCAACTATATTGTAATCGAACGATTCCTTTTTAGAACCTAAATTGGCTGTAATCGTGGCTTTTCCAACTCCTACAGCGTATATTTTACTTCCCTCTACTTTTAAAACATTTTGATTTGAGCTTTTATAAGCTACATCGTATTTTTCATTAAATCTGTCAAAATCCACTTCTACATAATTTTTTATAGTAGCTTTATCTCCTACATATCTTAAAGAACCGCTTATCTCTGTATTCAACTCAATTACCTTTGGATCTACAACTAAAATATTAAATTTTTTCAAAATCCTATTATTTTTAACTACTGCAATCGACGCAATACCCTTTTTAATTCCCGTTATTTTAACTGTATTTTTTATATTATTTGAGTTATCTTCAATTTTTACTATATTATCTTTGTCCAAACTCTTAAACTCTACTACTGGATCCTTTCCGTATGATGGAAACTTCACGTAATCTCCAGTTGAAAAAATCACTTCTTTATTTAATTTAACTACATATTTATCTATATCTTTTATATACTTGCCCTTGATTGCACTGATTTCTATTCCCTTTATTTGAGGATTTATCACCCCAAATTTAAAAAGATAATACTGTGAAATAAATACAAGTGGAATAATTAGCAAAATAAATGCTGTCTTTTTATTTATATTAAATTTATTGTTTTTCAAATAATCACTCTCTTTTCAATAAATAATCATATTTTACTAAACATAATTGCTATTATATTTATATTCTAATAAGATCTTTAGAATGCCTATGACTTATCATTTAGATTATAAACACAAAATCTATATTTTAATCAATATTCTATGTAAACTTATATGTAATTTCATTTGTCATGTCAGCAAAAACATACTATAATGTATCTAAAGCTATTTTTTGCAATAAATACAATATATTGCCAATTAATATAAGAAAGGAATTATTCAAATGGAAAAAACAAAACAAAGAAGAACTTTTAAACAATTTGCAAAGGATAAAAATATTGAAATATCTGTACAGAGATATTTAATAGACGCCCTTAGCTTTATGGCTTCTGGTCTATTTGCATCATTATTGATAGGTACAATATTTAATTCTTTGGGACAAAATTTTGGAATATCATTATTTACAGATGTAATCAATCCACTAGCTAAGCAAGTTACAGGACCTGCAATAGCTGTAGCTATAGCATATGGACTTCAAGCTCCACCTCTTGTAATGTTCTCTTGTGCTCTAGTTGGTGCTTGTGGTAATGAGCTAGGTGGACCTGTTGGAGCATTCGTGGCTACTATTTTCGCATGTGAATTAGGTAAATTAGTATCTAAAGAAACTAAGATAGATATATTAGTGACACCTGCTGTGACTATTTTAGTCGGTGTATTTGTGGCTGAATTAGTAGGACCTGCTGTTTCTGCATTTATGACATCTTTCGGTAACGTAATAATGAGCGCTACTGAAATGCAACCTGTACTTATGGGTATAATAGTATCTGTATTAGTCGGAATCGCTTTAACTCTTCCTATAAGTAGTGCCGCTATATGTATAATGCTAAGTCTTAGTGGACTTGCAGGAGGAGCTGCTACAGTTGGATGTTGCTGCCAAATGGTAGGATTTGCTGTTATGAGCTTTAAAGAAAATGGTGTAGGTGGATTATTTGCACAAGGTCTAGGTACATCAATGCTACAAATGCCTAATATCATAAAAAACTGGAAAATATGGATTCCTCCAACATTAGCATCAGCGATTTTAGGACCTCTATCTACTGTAGTATTTAAAATGGAAAATATTCCTATAGGATCTGGTATGGGTACATGCGGTCTAGTCGGTCAATTCGGTACAGTAACTGCCATGACTGAAGCTGGAAAAGGTGGAATGATGATGTGGGTAGGAATTTTACTACTGAACTTCATACTACCTACTGTAGTGACTTTAATAATATCAGAATTTATGAGAGCTAAAAACTGGATTAAACCTGGTGATTTAAAATTAGACATCTAAAAATTAAAAAAAATTATCTAAATAAAATAAAAAGGCTATTAAATAGCCTTTTTATTTTATTACTGCATTAACTAACCATTTTAATGCGCCCTTTGTTTCTTTCCATAAGTTAAAGTTTTCATTATAGTAGTAAGTAGCTTCTGTATATAATACAGGATCAATTACTGTTCCAGAAACCTTTAAAGCAGCTGTCCATTGCATTAAAAATAGTCCTATGTATTTATTCTTTTTAACTCCGTCTTTTACTGCTTGTCTAGCAAAGTGTAAATTGTCATTTTTAAAATAATATAATGCCTTAAAATAATCCCATTGAGCAGAATCTTCATTTTTAAATCTTAAAAATAAATCATTTACTTCTTTTCTATCGTTTTTCTTTATTAATAAATTTATTAATTTAAATCTGTTTCCTTGGTTGTCATTTTCATCCATCTTTAATAATAACTCTAATATATCTTTAGCTTCTTTATAAAAATTATTGTTAGCCAATAAAGTTGCAAAATCTTGAGCTGCTATCATATATGGTCTTGCAGAAGGATTATCCCAATAATTAGTAGTATTTTCTTTATCCTCTATCATTTCTTGTGCGACAACCATAGCTTCTTGTAAATAATTCATTTTATCTTCAAAAGGTAAATCTTCATGTGCTAATCCCATTAAAGCCTTGTATTTTGACTCTTTAAGCTCTTCTTCAGTTAACTCCTTTTGAGGCTCTAATTTTATATCTTCAAGATTTACAGTTTCTATACTTGAGCTTTGAGCTTTATTATTTTGTTCCTTTTCCATTTCCCCTGCTTCCTTTTCAGATGCAATTTCTTGATTTTCACCAAGTACATTTCTTAAAATTTCTGATTTGCTTTTTATAGTTTTTGAGCTAACTCCTGTTTTTTCAGAAAAAGCTTTTTTAGTTATATACATAGGATGTTTTCTTTTAAACATTTCATTATCTTCTAATACTATATTTAATATAGAAGCCACCCATATATCGCATCTAGATGAATTCAATAAATCTGCGTCCTTTTGTCCTATTTTTTTTAGAACATCTAGACTCATATCTTTATATTGTTCATTTAAATTTTGTTTACAATATTCTATTATTGCATCTCTAATTTCATTAATTCTGTCCTTCATCTATATCCTCCCATATCAAAATTCTAACCTATATTATTATAACATACTTATATAATTTATCATATCTTATATACATATGTCAAAAGTTCAATTTTTTGCATATTTTACCATTCATTTAATATCTGTTTTTATTTAATACAAAAGTAACTGATTTTAAAAATATATATCTTTTAAGCATAGATATAAGAAATTTATCTATTTTTTAGAATAAAATTATTTTATTTGGAAATAATACTAATCGTACAAAATATTGATTTCGAAGTAGGCGGTGTTTTAT
>NZ_JBJDXL010000024.1:0-8218 GCF_051866655.1 Intestinibacter sp. | reverse complement strand
CACCCGTTAGAGCGCAATGGCATTAAGTTAAGAAAATTTTCTAAAACCTCTTGATTAGTTTTAAGGTTTATCAATTGTAAAAATTTCTCTTCATCTATAACCTTTATTCCTAAATCATTTGCCTTTGTCAATTTAGAGCCAGCTTCCTCTCCCGCAAGCACGAACGAAGTTGATTTGCTTACACTAGAAGTCGCCTTTCCACCTCTTTTTTCTATTAGCTCTTTTGCATCATTTCTTTTTAATGTTGGAAGAGTTCCTGTTAAAACTATCTTCATCTTGTCAAATATCTTAGGTATATCTTCATCATCTGATTCAATTAGCTTAGTATTTACACCTACTGCCTTTAATTTTTCTATAACTAGTAAATTCTTTTCTTCCCTGAAAAATTCCACTACGCTATCTGCCATAGTATTTCCAAATTCCTCTAAATTTATTAGCTCTTCTTCTGAAGCCTTCATCAATTTATCTAAATCCTTAAATTCACTAGCAAGTACTTTCGCAGCCTTAGTTCCTATTAATTTTATTCCTAAACCGTTTATAAGTCTCCATAAATCATTTTCTTTTGATTTATTTATTGCATTTATTAAGTTAGTAGCTGATTTATCTCCCATTCTTTCAAGACCTGATATTTGTTCTTTTTCTAGGTAGTATAAATCAGATATATTTTCTATTAGCTTTTCATTTAATAGTAGCGTAATTATAGACTCACCTAATCCATCTATGTTCATTGCTTCTCTTGAAGCAAAATGTATAATTCCCCTTCTGATTTGAGCCGGACAAGATATATTTATACATTTAACTGCTGCCTCGCCATCTAATCTTACTGTAGGCTCACCGCATACAGGACACGCTGTCGGCATATTAAATTCTATCTCTTCTCCTGTTCTCTTATCTGTTACAACCTCTACTACCTGTGGAATTATATCTCCTGCTTTTTGAACTAATACTGTATCATTTATCTTTATGTCTTTTTCCTTTATATAGTCTTCATTGTGAAGTGTTGCTCTACTTACTGTAGTTCCTGCAAGTCTTATTGGTTCTAAAACAGCTGTAGGTGTTATAGTTCCAGTTCTACCTACTTCTACTATTATATCTAGCAATTTAGTTTCTTTTCTCTCTGCTGGGAATTTATATGCAATTGCCCATCTAGGACTCTTAGCAGTATACCCCATTTGCTCTCTCTGTGCTAGATTATTTACCTTTATAACCATTCCGTCTATTCCAAACGATAAATCCTCTCTGTGCTCTGTCCAGTATTTTATATGCTCTATTATTTGATCCATACTTTTAAACACTTTGAAATTTGGGCTTACTGAAAATCCTAGCTCTTTTAGGTATTCTAACGATTCACTATGAGTTTTGAAGTTTCTAGAATTTATATCCTCTAAATTGAATATAAATATGTCTAGAGGTCTTTTAGCTGTCAATTTAGAATCCAATTGGCGTAAAGATCCTGCAGCTAGGTTTCTTGGATTGGCGTATAGAGGTTGATCCTGTTCTTCTTGGATTTTATTTATTTTTTCAAAATCGTCTTTAGAAATATAAACCTCTCCTCTTACTGTCAATTCTCCATTTTCCTTTATATTAAGTGGTATATTTTTTATAGTCATTAAATTTTTAGTTATATCCTCTCCAACTATACCGTTACCTCTAGTAGCTCCACTTTCAAATAAACCGTTGTTGTAATTTAATCCAACTGATAAACCGTCTATCTTAAATTCAACTACATATTCAACCTCACCGTCTACAGCCTCTCTAACTCTCGAGTCAAAATCCTTTAAATCTTGCCATGAATATGCATTTGAAAGACTTAGCATAGGTATTTTATGCACAACCTGATCAAATTTATCAAGAGGTTTACCTCCGACTCTATTTGATGGCGAATCATTTGTTTTTAATTCAGGATTCTTATCTTCTAACTCGATTAATTCCTTCATTAAATTATCGTACTCAAAATCCTCTATCTCCGGTGAATCTTGATTGTAGTATTTTTCATTGTGATAATTTATTAAATTTCTCAATTCTTCAATTCTTTTTTGAGCGCTCATATTAAAAAACTCCTTAACTATTTTTTATAATTTTACCATAAAATTTTAAATTAATACCCTCTGTTTATATTTACTAAATTTGATACTGTTTCTCCTTTTATGTATTTCTTTAAATTAGAATAAATCATTTGATCTACCCTTTCTCTATTTCTATCTGAAGCCCAGCAATTATGAGGTGTTACTATTACATTTTCAGCATCCCATAGAGGGCTATCCTCTCTCAAAGGTTCATTTTCAAATACATCTAACGCAACACCCTTAAATTTATCCAAAAATTGCACCAAATCATCTTCTTTTACTAATTTACCTCTTCCGACATTTATAAAACTAGAGCCTTCTTTCATTAAAGCAAACTTATCTTTATTTATCATGCCCTCAGTTTCTGAAGTACAAGGCATTGTACTGACTACAACATCACAATTTTTAAAAATTTCATCGATTTGATCCTTAGAGAAGCATCTATCAAAATAATCTACATCTCGTCCATTGGTATTATAGCCCCATAGCTCTACACCAAATGCCTTTAGTCTTTTAGCAGATTCCACAGCTATTGTCCCAGTTCCTAAAAATCCTATTCTCTGACCGTATAATTCGCTTAGAGATAAATCCATACTCCAAAGCTTTTTATCTTGTTTGATATGAAAAGCTCTAGCCTTTTTGTATATCTCTAATATACACATAACTATCCACTCAGACATAGGAATGCTATATCCACCTCTATTGTTAGATACCTGTATGTTTTGCGCTAGAATTTTTTCTTTAGGTAATTGATCAAAACCTACACTTGTCAATATTATGTATTTTAAATTTTTCATTTTTGATATATCAAGTGTCTCAAATGGATTATACGCTACTAATACATCTGCATCATCCGTTTCTGCACTATTTTGTAGTCTCTTCTCTGGAATACAAACTACTTCATATCCCAAATCCTTTACTCTATTAAATTGTTCTTCCTTTACTCTCAAATTAAATAAAACCTTCATTCCCACATCTCCTTTTAAAATAATAACTCACATTTGTATTCAAAAAAAAATTGAGATGTATTCATCTCAAATATTAAATATAAATATCTACTTTTTTAGTATATATTTAATATCTGTAATATTTTATTTATTATGATTTACAGTCTTTCCTTTAGAAAGAGCCTTTCTTTCTTCTTTTAAATTATAAATCAATGTATTTAAAGACCAATCTATTGAAACTGCTGTGACTATAGCTGATAGAGGTCTTCTAATTTTCATTTTTTTCAAGCTATCTAAAAACGCCATTACTCTATTATTTGGAATATTATTAAATATTACAGCCTTTTCGCTCCAAGTCTCATCATTGTCATCAGAAATATTTCCATCTAATATATCCTTTATTTTTGTATTTCCATTTTTACTATTGACAACTATTCTATCTTTTATCCCTACAAAACCACTTACTGTCTTAATCGCTGTAAGCTCTTTATTATTAAAATTAACTAAAATTACACAGCTTCTATCGTGTATATTTTCTTGTTCACTATCGTTTATTTTTTTAAATGTCATTTTCCTACTCCTTTATACTAAAATTTATATTTTTCCTACATTACTAGATTTACGAGCTGTATCTTTAATTTGAAAATGAGTAATAATAGTCATTATACCACTTCCTATTAAAATTAAATAATAAACCAATCCTCCATATAAAAGAACTGCATATCCTAAAATTGGCTTAGGAAATACGTTTGCAAATATAGTAAAAAACGCCAACTCATTCGCTCCTATATTACCCGGAGTTGGTATAGGTGAAACAGCCATATATAAAAATGTCTGAAGAGTTATCATATGAATGAAATGATAATGACTTAAATTAAATGCCTTATATATCCAAAAAGAAACGCTGAAATACGCAGACAACTGCACTACAGTTAGTATAGTTGTTTTTACCAATAATTTTTTATTTGTCATAAAAAATTTAACAGATTCGCTATATTCATCTATAAAAGCATTTATTTTTTGATTCTTATCTCTTAAAAATCTCAGAATTCTAAATTTAGACAGACATCTGATTAAAATATTCAATACAAATTTTATTTTGCTTGGATTTAAAATAGCCAGTAATCCCATTATAATTGTAAATGCATTTATACTCATCCCTAATATAACTAAAGGCATTATAGTCGGCATTTGGCTTCTCAATATACCTATATTTAAAAAGAAAAATATCATACAATAAATAGTAACTACAGCCTGATATAATAAAGTTTTATTAGTTACTATACCTGTGGCTTCACTAAATGGAACTTTATATTTATTTAAAACATATATAAGCATTGGTTGGCTTCCTGAAGCAAAAGGCGTAACCAAATTATAATAAAAGCTCATAGCAGCTAGCTTAATCCCTAAAAATTTTGCCTTTACTTTATATCGAGCATCTATTATTTGCTTTAAAATAACTCCTTCTAAAAATATGTACGATAATATTACATAAATTCCTATAGCTATATATTTCTTATCGATTATGTCTTTTATGTCAGTTATAGCTTTCACATCTAAATTTTTAAAAACTAAACGAATTGTAAATGCCATTAAAAATACTAAAAAGCCGTAATTTAATATTGCATTTCTATTTTTCCTAAAAAAATTCATAATATTCTCCTCTTTATAATTTTCTATACGCTATATACGCTATAAAATTTTTACTTTTTTAAATAATTATATCTGATTTATTTCACTTATTTATATTTAGTATACACTATAAATATTGACTTTTATTACAAATTTTATCACAAAATTATTACAAACTCTTTTATAATTAAAGATTATTTTAAAAATATATAAAAATTTTTTTTTATTTAAAAATGCAATTTATTTTTTTGTTCTTGCATTTTTGTCGTAATAGTGTTTTAATTCATATATAGAGTTTTTTATTCAAAGGGGGTAATTCAAAATGATAGATTGGAATCCGGATTTATACTTAAAGTTCGGGAAAGAAAGAACTTTACCATCAAAAGATTTAATATCAAGAATAGGATTAGAAAATCCTGCTCGTATTTTAGACATAGGTTGTGGTTCTGGTAACAGTACTAACGAATTAAAGAAAAGATGGCCTAATGCAGAAATAATAGGTATAGATAATTCATCTGCAATGATTGAAAAAGCTAAATCTCTTTATGAAGATATAGATTTTAGATTAATGGACGCTACAGAAGATCTAAGTGAATTAGGAAAATTTGATATAGTATTTTCTAATGCTGCTATACAACGTATGACAGGTCATGAAGAATTAATCAAAAAATGGTTTGCTTTATTAAATACAGGCGGAACTATAGCTATACAATTACCATTAGTTGATGGTATAGCAGGACAACAAGCTTTATATGAATTAGAATATGTTAAAAAATATAAACCTTACTTCGAAGGCAAAAAATTAAGATTTAATAATCATAAACCAACTTTCTACTATGATGTATTATCTCGTTTATCAAGTGCAAAAGACATTCAAATATGGACTACTACTTATATGCACGTTATGCAAGGCTTTGAAGGAATACTACAATGGTATGAAAGTACAAGTATGAAGGACTACTTAAATGCTCTTCCTAATGATGAATTTAGAGAAAACTTCAAAAATAACTATTTAATAAAACTAAAAAATGTTTATTCTCTAAGAGCTGATGGTACTGCTTTATTCAACTACAAGAGATTATTCTTAGTTGCTTCAAAATCAAAATAAGGAAAATTTTATCTTATTTAAACGATATTTCGAGACAAAAAAGCTATGATTTATTACAGTTCTTAATATAATAAATCATAGCTTTAATTTTTCATTTTATTTTAAATAAAAAATTTTAAATTATTTTTTTATTTTTTATAATTTTAAATTTTTACTTATTTTTTTATTTTTATTTATAAAATAAATATGAAAGATAAATTTTCCTTCTTTCATTTTATTTTTAAAAATATCAGTATTTTTCTATTTATTGAATTTAGAAATAACCTTTTTATGAATCTTTCTATATACGCCAATTAAATACGGTTCATCTGAATATTTTTCCAATTGATCTATTTCTATCCATTTAACTCCACTATTTTCATCTAATTTTGCTCTCGTGTTGCTATTTTCATCTGCTGTCAAAGCATATGATATACAAAAATGAAGATGTCCACTTACAAATTTTCCCCTTTTGACATGTGGAACTACAGGTAAAATATCAAGAGTAATTATATCTTCATCCAAAACCTTTATATCAGCTAGCCCTGTTTCTTCCTTCGCCTCTTTAACAGCTACTTTAAGTAAATCACTCTCTCCATCAGCATGTCCACCTGTCCACGACCATGTATTGTATATATTGTGATGTACCATAAGTATCTTGTCTAGCTTATCGTTGAAAATAAGCCCTGAGCTAGTCATATGAGCGTACTCATTCTCTCTATAAAGTACATTATTATTTTTATCTATAAAATCTAAAATTAATTTTTTGTCGTTTTGTTCTTGTTCATTTGTTGGATTAAAATTTTTTATCGCCTCTATATAGTTCAAAACAATACCTCCATAGCAATATATTTATATATATCTTATATCACTATTTTGTAATTAGTCAAACTCAATATTAATCAAAATCAATTTTTAATTTTAAATGCTCTTGCAATATATGTATTCCTATTTTATTTTCTCCACCTCTAGGAATTATTATATCTGCATATTTTTTAGATGGCTCCACAAACTGCTCATGCATAGGCTTTACAGTAGTTACATATTGATTTAAAACAGATTCTACAGTTCTTCCTCTTTCTTTTGTATCTCTTAATATACGTCTCATCAATCTTTCATCTGCATCTGTATCTACAAATACCTTTATATCCATAAGCTCTCTAAGTCTAGGATCCTCTAAAATTAGTATACCTTCTATTATTATAACCTTTTTGGGATAAACAGCCACAACCTCTTTAGATCTAGTATGCTTAGTATAGTCATATACAGGTCTATAAATCATTTCACCTGATTTTAATCTTTTTATATCATCTATCATTTTATCTGTATCAAATGACGACGGATGATCGTAATTTAACATTACTCTTTGCTCCATAGTTTTATCATCATTTGGCAAATAATAATTATCATGACTTATCAATTCTATGTTATTTTTAAATAGCTCTTTTATGTTATTTACTATAGTTGTTTTACCTGAAGCCGACCCTCCTGCTATACCAACTACACATATATCTTTTTTCATTTTCACACCTACTTATATAAAATTTATTTTATAACTATATTTAAAAAATTATTATTTTTATAATATATTATATATTTCTTATTTTCAATACTCTTTGTATAATTTACAATTATTGTTTATAAATATAATGCGTAGTATTATTTATTATCACTTGGAAAGTATATGCCAGATTGCAATCTAGCTCTAGTTAAAATTTGACTAACCGCTAAAGTCTTTTCTAATTGTTTATAGCAAAATTCAAAATCTCTATTTTTAATTACTTTTATAAATGTATTAAATTCTGGTATAAATCTTTCATTACTTTCATCATGAAATCTTTCAATTGTACCGTCATTTAATTCCAAAACTACTTCTCCTACTTTATTAGCTGATGCAAAACTCTTTATAGATCCTTTTGTTCCTTGAATAACTCCGCCACAAATTCCTTTACAATCCTTTGCTGCAACACACATAGCAATAAAATTTTGATATGTTAGCATTAATGTTCCACTAGTGTCTATATTTCTCTCTATATTTGGATAATAGTGAACATCCTGTGGCATTCCAAATAATCCCATCACATAATGAACATTATATAAATTTAAATCCATCAAGGCTCCACCCGATTTATTTGGATCAAATACAGGTAAAATCTTTCCTTCTATAAAATCATCATATCGTCTAGAATACTGACTAAATTGACTTTGAACTATTTTTATATTACCAATTCTAGGAATCAATTCTTTGATTTTTAAATAATTTTCTAAATATAATGTAGTAATCGCCTCAAATAAAAATAATTTATTTTCTCTAGCTATATCTTGTAAAATCAATGCCTCTTTATAGTTACTAGTAATAGGTTTTTCTACAATTACATTTAATCCTTTTTCCAAAGCCATTTTACAATACTCAAAATGTAAAAAATTAGGGACTGCAATATAAACAGTATCTATTCCTAACTTACATAGCTGTTCAAAATCATCTG
>NZ_JBJDXL010000023.1:0-8220 GCF_051866655.1 Intestinibacter sp. | reverse complement strand
ATAGGGCTAGTAGTGAGCTTTACGCTTAATCTAGTGGATACAACAGCAGCTAGCGGGGCTAGTTGGTTTGCAATTCCTAGTTTTAGATTGCCTAAATTTAGCATGGATGCAATATTTATAATAGCTCCAGTAGTTCTTGCAACATTTATGGAACATATAGGTGATATAACTACTAATGGAACTGTTGTAGGAAAGAATTTTATAGAGGATCCGGGTCTTAATAGAACTCTACTAGGGGACGGTCTTGCAACAATATTTGCAGGATTTGTAGGAGGTCCAGCTAATACTACTTACGGTGAAAATACAGCTCTTTTGGCTATAACTAAAAACTACGATCCGAGAGTGTTGGAATTGACAGCAGTATTTGCAATAATTTTATCTTGTATAGGTAAATTTGGAGGATTTTTACAAAGTATACCACAGGCTGTTATGGGAGGTATAAGCATATATTTATTCTCAATGATAACATATGTAGGTATTAAAAGTATAAGAGACAGCGAATGCTATAAGGATAATACAAAAAACGTAGTTATAATAGCGACTGTACTGATAATAGGTCTTGGAACTTCTTATCTAAGCACTTATGCTGGAATCAATATAGGTATACCAATATCTAAAACTTCTAGCTTAACAGGACTTAGCTTAGCAGCGATAGTGGGTGTTATATTAAATAGAGTTTTAAATAAAGATGAATTCAAAAATGAAGAGGATTTTAATCTAGAAACTATAAATAATTAAACATAATAAAAAGTAAAATCACAAATTATAAAAAATTATATAATTTGTGATTTTTTTTCGTATTTTTAATAATATAGATATTATAATTTAATTAAGGAGAAAAAATTTGTTGGGAGAGATTTAAATGAAGATTAAAAGTGTAGTAATCAACAACTATAAATCTTTAGGAGAAGAAAGAAATATTTTATTTCTAGAAGATAATATAACTGCTTTGATAGGAAAAAATGATTCAGGTAAAAGTAATATTTTAGAAGCCTTAGGCAGTATTTCTTTTACTCACTATATCAATGAAGAATTTTTTAGCAAGAAAAATAGATATACCAATAAAAATATAGTTATAACTGTAGATCTTAAATTTACAGAAGAAGAATGTAGAAAACTTTCTATAGATCAGTACGATTCAAAGACTCAATTTAATTTTTATTCAAGTGATGATATTGAGTTTAAAGGTGGATTTTCTATATTATTCAATATGGATAAGGAATTAAGCGATGCAATTCATTATTTAAATGAGAATTTGATAGACTATTTTAATATCCATAAAGAAGGTACCACAAGAGAATTTATAGATAGTTTAGACTATAAATTAAGCAGACTTGGGCAAATTAATAGCAAGATTTGGATAAAATACAAGAAGAATTTAAATGAAATACTAGATGTTTTGATTTCACAACAAAAGGATATAGTGGATGGACAATACAATGAAGAGTGCTACACCTTGATAAGACATATAGAGACTATAAAGAGTAAAATTAAGAAAAAATATAAGCTGCTACCAGTATTTTATTATAGAAAGCAGGAAGAAGAGCTCCAAAGTATTTACAATCTAGAGGAAATCAAAGAGGCTATAAAAACTAGAAAAGGTCTTTTATACAAATTTATGCTAGTTACAAAGGCTCCTCTAGAGGAATTTGTAAATGCTATAGAATCTACTGATGAAAATGAAAAGACAAAATGCAGAAATAGCATCAAGGAAAAGGTAAAGTACAACATTCAAAAGAAGTTTAATTATTTTTACGAGGAAGATAAAAACGTAAAAATAAAAGTAAATTTCAACGATGAATATTTAAAAATACTTGTAAAGACTAACGAGCATACAACTTATATAACTGAGAGAAGTAATGGATTAAAATGGTTTTTTAATATATTTATAGACCTTCTTTCTAAAAATCTAGGTGACGAGAATATAGTCTACTTATTAGATGAGCCAGGGATATATCTACATGTAAATGCGCAAAGAGAGCTACTTATGCTACTTAAAAATTTATGCAATAATGGCAGTCAGGTGCTTTATACGACACATTCGCCTTTCATGATAGACACAGAAAATATAATTAATGTAAGGGCTGTAGAAAAGGACGAAAACGGAGTGACTCATATATTTAACAACGCATATGACAATAAGTTTAATTCAGCATCAAAGAGAGAAACTTTAACACCTCTTCTAAAGGCGATTGGAGCAGATATAAAATACAATTTAGGACCTCGACTTGACAAGTTAAACATAGTCACAGAGGGAATTACAGACTACATGTATTTGACAGCTATGCTTGAATATTTAAATGTAGATGAGGAAAAGAGACCTTATATAATTCCATCAGTAGGAGCTGGAAATGTAAACGCACTTGTATCTATATTGATTGGATGGGGATGCAACTACAAAGTAATACTTGATTACGATAAGGCAGGTTTTATTGAATGTAATAAATTGATTGAGAGTCTAAACTTAAGACTTAATGAAGAGGTATTTTTCGTAAATTGTAAGAAAAAGCCTGATGAAAAAGAGCTAATTAGATATCCTGAATTTGTAGAATCTCTTGTAAGCGAGGAGGATAAAAATAAATTTTCTATAAGATACGAGGCAAATAAAACTATGGCAGCAAAGGAATTTCACGATAAGGTTATTGCGGAGGAAGTCGCTTTAAGTAAAAAAACAGTAGATAATTTTAAAAGATTGTTTGTAAACTTAGGTGTAATAGAATAAATTGATAAAAATAGCTATTTTGAAATTTTCGAGATAGCTATTTTTTGTTGACAAGATCTTTGTACTATTGTATTATAGTATTAATACAATAGTAATTAATAAAAAATTCATTTTAGAAGCTTAATATTAATTTTATGTAAATCGCGTGACAAAATTGTAAGCTAACTGTAAGATTATATAGTGTGTATAAGTGATATATTATATATAGAACAATATTAGAAATCTTCATAAAATCTTAAACTTTTTAGTAAGAAAAATTTATGATTTTATATATATAATCGTGAATAGAAAGAAACAAATGAATTGATGGGGGTGGATAGCTATGAAGGATTACAAAAATTTATTTTTAAAGATATTAAAAAATGGCGGGTTATTTTTTATATTAATAGTATTTACATTTTATTTCGTATTTAAAGATATGGATTTAAGAACAGTAATAAGTACTATTTCAGAGGTAAATATATTTTATCTACTTATTGCAGCTGTGAGCATGTGTATTTTCTTATTGTGTGAGGCGATAAATTTTAGAAGAAATCTATCTGTATTTGGATATAAAACTAATTTATTAAAATGCGTAAATTATTCAATAAATGGATTTTTCTTTAGTTCAATTACACCATCTGCATCTGGCGGGCAACCTATGCAAATTTATCAAATGTACAAGGACGACGTTAAAATCTCACATTCTACATTAGTCTTATTTGTTGAATTTATATTCTTCCAAACAGTTACAATTATGTATGCATTAATTGGATTTATAAGTCAACGTTCGCTTTTATTGGGAAATATCAATTCTCTTATGATATTATTTGTAGTTGGAGTTGGATGTAATTTATTTATGCTAATGCTTATAGTATCAGTTTTATTTTACAGTGAGGGAGTTAGAAATATACTAAATGTATTAGTAAGATTTTTACATTTCTGCAAGTTTAAAAAGGCCGATATGATAAAGGAAAAAGTAGAATCTGTAATAGATGAATACAAGGATTGCTCTATGTATATCGTGAAAAATAAAGGCATAATTTTTAAAACATTTATAACAAAGTGTGTACAAATATTTGCACTTCACAGTATACCTTATTGGATATATTGTTCATTTGGATTTAGTGAGTACTCAATATTTACATTTGTAGGAGCACAGGCTGTTTTATTCATATCAGTTTCAGCATTGCCACTTCCAGGATCTGTGGGAGCTAGTGAAAGCGGATTTTTAATGTTATATAAGCTTTTATTCCCTGTGACAGTATTAAATGAAGCTATGCTACTTAGCAGAGGTATAAGCTTCTACCTATTTGTATTCTTGTGCGGATTATTCTTATTAGTTAAATGGGTTGGAGATTCTAAGGTGAAAAGAGCAGAGCGAATTAAGGCAGCAAAGGAAAGCAAGGTTTATAAACAAAGAGCTGTTCAACAAATTTAATTGAGTTGAATCTGATAAGAGCGGAGAAAATTTATAAATCAAAATTGTAAATCCTGTGTTATCATAAAGATGTAAACTAAGGAGGATAAACTTATGGATTTAGAGAAAAAAACGAGTGTATTGGGGAAATATAGCCATAATAATGCTGAATTTGAAATACTTTCTTATGATAAATTAGAAGGTGCGCAAAGTGTAAATATGGCACAAAGTATATTTTTTGCTAAAGAAACAGGATTAAAGGTAAAACAAGTAAAAATAACTTTGAATAATAGCTCTATAAAAACAGAAGCTGGAGCATTATATTATTATAAAGGAAATATAGAATCTAAAACTAACATTGGTGGTGCGACTGGATTATTCAAAAAGGCAGTATCGGGAGCTCTTACAAATGAAAGTGCGATAAAACCCGTTTACACAGGAACTGGAGAAATATACTTAGAACCATCATTTAAACATTATATAGTGATGGAATTAGATAACGATTCAATTATAGTCGACAAAGGATTATTTTTCTGTTGCTCAGCAGAGATAAATATAAAACCTGTATCACAAAAAAATATTTCTTCAGCATTATTAGGTGGAGAGGGAATATTCCAAATGGAATTAAGCGGAACTGGAATCGTAGTATTAGAATCAAATGTTCCAGAAAGTGAAATAGTTGAATATGATTTAACAAATGGTGAAGTGCTTAAAGTAGATGGAAACTTTGCAATAGCTAGAACTAGTGGGGTTTCATTTAGTGTAACAAAATCAGATAAAAGTTTATTTGGTTCTGCAATTAATGGAGAAGGGCTATTAAATTCATTTTCAGGAACTGGTAAAGTTTGGTTAGCGCCTACTGCGCCTATGTATAATAGATTGTATTCAGGAATTTATTTCCAAAACACATCTATGAATAACGAAGAATAAATTTAAAAAATCGAATATTATAATAAAAGCATCTAAGTTTGATAAAAGTTCGAACTATAGATGCTTTTATTTATATAAAAATCGAACATATATTCGATTTAAATATTGAAAATATCGAACATATGTACTATAATTAGATTATAAAATATTAGAAAGGGGTTGGGGAAATGCTATTTTCAGTAAATTTTGAAAAGATTAGAACATTAGACAAAAATGAAATTAGAAAAAAGATAAGCGAAAGAAGAAATAAAGATCTTTTGATTTTATATGCATTGATTCCATTAAAGGATGATAAGGATTTACTTCAAAGATACGAGTTTATACAAAAATTTTTGAAAGAAAGCAAACAATTTAAAGTTAAAAGAAAAGTCAGTGAAGAATTTGCTTGTGATATAGCTCTTAGAAGTCTAGCCATTAATAGTAGATATAAAGATCCTATAAGACTTGCTTTGAATATGGAAAATAAATTAATTGAAAATATAAAAATATATTTAGAAGAATACACTATAGATGAAATAAAGGTTAAAATTGTTATAGATGAATGCGGAAAAGCCTTTATAGCATGTAGTAAAGATGGTAAGGAACTAAACTCAGTTCCAGGCAAATATAAAAAAGAAGACTATATAATTGAACTAATAAGGATAGTAAAAAAATTAAAGGATCAATATAATAGAATAAAAAAAATAATGGAAAAAGCTATAGAAGAAAAGGAGGAATTCTATTTTAAGGAAATAAAGGATTTGATTAATAATCCTGTTGCAGGTCCTATTTTAAAAAATTTAGTTTTTATCAAAATTAAAAATACAAATACAAAGGAAAAAAGTCACGATGTTTTAGGATTTTTTATAGATAATGGTATTGTAGATTTTAAAGGAAGAATATATACTTTATGTAATGAAGATAAGATAAGGGTTGCGAATATATTTGATTTATGTAAAAATGAAGTTTTATGTAGAGAATCGAAAGTTTTATCGCTGTAAATTTAGGAGGTATAAAATGGGGGAGTTATTAAATGATAGAACAACACCCAATGAATTTAAAAAAAGTATAATAGATAAAATTTTAAAAATCCCAGAGGATATGGCAAAAATATGTGAGGATATATATTTAAAATACTCTAGGTATTCGTATACAGGAGAGACAACTCTTGAGATAGAGCACAAAATAAGTACTAATTTTAAAAATGGGACATATAAAAAGTCAAGTGATGTATTTAAAGGTGAGTATAAAATAATATTAGATGTGTTTATAGAACCAGATTTGCAGGGTGATTATTTACATTTAATTGATAAATTGAATAGATTTCAGTTGGGAAAAGGAAAATATAATATAAAGAGTATTAGACGTGATGATTACACATTTAAAATTTGCGATATTTTTGGCGTTATGTATAACGTTTCTAAATTTTCTTTTTTAAAATCTTCTCTTGTAGATATACTCAAATTAAATATAAGCGATTATATGTATGAATATGTAAAAAGAAATGTAGCTTTAGAAGATGTAATAGAGGCTAGGTTGGATTTTGGAGATACAGAGGTAGAAAATGTTATATCCGAGATTATTTCTGGAAAAGAAAATGTATATCCTATGAACGAAGATATAATTAAAGGAATTATAAAAAGCGACAATCAGAAAATGCATAAACTTCTTGGAGATTTACTCGAAGCTGAAAAAATCAAAGAGGATACACTTAGCTCGATATGTCAAAATATGAATTGTGGTGTGGATAAAGCTTTTGTATATTTTTTAGACATAATAGATAAAAATAATTTGATTAGATTTTCTTCAGTCAGAAGCTCTTTTCTTCAGTGGATAGATATGTATAACATCGATGGCTTGTATAAGGTTGCACATAGAATGATAAATAAAATGTCAAAATCGTTGCAGGATAAAAATTATAAAATGAATCTTTTAAATAGTCGAGATAAGGAAGAGTTTTTTATAGGACTTTGGAGTACTGGATTTTATAATATACAAGATGTGTATTCGCAAATTGATGGTTTTATAGAAGAAGGAAATCAGGATAAGCTATTAGCTTTGTATTATTACTTAAATTCAGTTGCTAGGAACTCTGAAGATAATCGTTCTTTTGATGCTGCTAAAAAAGTATTAAAAAAATACAATCGAGATTTAAAATTAGTTGCCTGTTATAAAGATTTTTTTGAACAAAATTTCTCTAAATTTAATTATGAGCATTATAAATTTTATTGTGACAATAAAGACATAAATCAAGATATTATATCAGATAAGAGAAAGAGCTTTTTAAATCAATTTTTTAAAGATAAACAAGCTGCTATAAAATACTACGAAATTTTTATAAAAATATACGAGTGCATTGATAAAAAAGAAATTGTTTATTCTACAGATGAATTTCCATATGAAAAAATACGTTTGGAAAAATCAAAGGTAGCGTATATAATATGCAATTTAATTTATATGATAGATGATGAAAAATTAATAGATCAAAGCTCTGAATTTATAAAAAACACAGATACCTGCAGTAGATACAGAGTACTTAAGCCGTTACTAGGATATCCAGTTAATAGCTGTCAGAGAAATGCAGTGATATCGTTTATGGGTGATAGAGATGATAGTGCTTATACAGAAGCATTTGATATTTTAGATAGATTAGATTTAACTGAGGGCGAATATAAAAAAATAGAAAAATTATACACTAGAAAAACAAGTAAAATAAGAGCAAATGCGACTTCACTTATTTTAAAATCGAGTGATGAATATCTAAAAGCTTGTATAGATAGGCTGCTTAAATCGTCTAATCAAAATGTTAGAATGGGTGGACTCGATATTTTACTTGAATTATCTAAAAATCAGAATAGACAGGAGTTATATGAAAATCTTAGAAGTAAAGTTTTGAAAATAAAAGATCCAACTGATAGAGAAAAATCTATCGTAGATTTAATATACAAATCAGAGGATATAGAAGATAAAAAATATAATTTATACGATTCTAGTGTGTCGTTTGAAATTAAAGATAGAAGCTATATAAATTTACAAATGAAATACGGATCTAATAAATCTAGGGAAATATTCAGATTGAGTAATTTTGATGTTATGAAAATAATGGAGGAGTTATCTGAACTAATAGAGCAAAACAAAGACAAAAGCTTTGTAGATAGGTTTGGGGCTGAGTATAAATTAAGAGATAAAA
>NZ_JBJDXL010000022.1:0-8246 GCF_051866655.1 Intestinibacter sp. | reverse complement strand
TAATATCTAAGGCAAACAGATTAGATGTTAACGATATAGAAGGGAATATAGATGATATCGCTGGTATAAGAATTATGTGTCAGTTTGTTGAAGATATATATACTATTGTAGACTTAATCAAAAATAGAACAGATATGACTGTTATAAATGAAAAGGACTATATCACTAATTTCAAGGAAAGTGGATATAGAAGCTATCATTTAATAATAAAATATCCTATAAATTCAATTGCAGGGTCAAAGGAAATACATTGTGAAATACAAATAAGAACTCTTGCTATGAATTTCTGGGCGACTATTGAGCATTCTCTAAAATATAAATATGAGCACTATATACCAGAAAATGTTGCATTAAGACTTAGAAAAGCAGCAGATGCGGCGTTTTTATTAGATGAAGAAATGAGTGAAATAAGAGAGGATATAATGAAGGCTCAAGTAATGTATCAAGCGAAGTCTGTTACATTAAAGGATGTGCTTAAGAAGATACAAGAGCTTTATAATCTAGGTGAAATAAGCAGTGCTCTTAAATATCAAAGACGATTGGACAAGATAGATAGTGAAAGAGATATAGATGAAATAGTTGCTTTGAAGGAAGAAATAGATTATATTTTAGAAGATTTTAAAACGCATAGAATAGAAAAATAACAGGAGGGGGCTGTCTTAAATTTTGAGACAGCTTTTAAATTATAAAAATCTTTATTTTTATGAAAGGAGATTAAGCCATGAGTTTATACGCAATAGGAGATTTACATTTTTCTACGGAAAATCCTAAACCGATGAATATATTTGGCGATAACTGGGATAATCACGAAGAAAAAATAATTACAAATTGGAGAGAAGTAGTCGGCGATGAGGATACAGTATTGGTTCTTGGAGATACTTCTTGGGCTATGAATTTACAAGAGGCAAAGGCTGATTTAGATATAGTTAAGGCACTTCCAGGCAAGAAAATTTTTATAAAAGGAAACCATGACTATTGGTGGGCTTCACTTTCTAAGGTAAATGCCATGTATCAAGATGAGGATATGAATTTTATACAAAATGGTTACTTTACATACGAGGATTACGCTATATGTGGAAGTAGAGGTTGGCTTTGTCCAAATGAAGTTAAGTTTGATGAAAATGATATGAAGATATATAAAAGAGAGGTTTTGAGATTAGAAATGTCTATAAAAGCAGCTGTAAATGCTGGACATCAAAATCTAATAGCTATAACTCATTACCCACCTACAAATGACGAGCTAGAGGAATCAGAATTTACTAAGCTATATGAAAAGTACGGCGTGAAAAAAGTGATATACGGTCATTTGCATGGCAAAGAATCATTTGATATGGGACTTAAAGGGATTAGAAATGGAATAGAATATATTCTTGCATCTAGTGATTATCTAGATTTTAAGTTAGTTAAGGTATTGGATTAATAAAAATTTAAAAATAATGGATTAATATTAATAAAAATTGTAAATACTAAAATATGCATTGTATTATTTTAAGTTTAATTTTGAAAATGGGAACTTAATATATTTGTAACGATAGACAAGGAGAAGAGTTTATGAGATGGATATTAGTATTTATAATTTTGTATTTGATACCTTTAACGATACTTTTTAAGAATTATAAGAAATTTAGTAGAGCTTGTATCTATGGTTGTATGTATGTTGTTTTGGCTACGACTTTAGTTATAAGTAATATGTATATAAGCGGTATTAAGAGAATTGAGCAGAATACGAAAAGTGCTTTTGTTATGAATTGCAATAATTCAAGTGTATCTCTAGATAAAAGAGAAGATGATTTACTAAAAATAAAGCATTTTAAAAGAGATGTCAGGGATATAGAGGATATTGCTTTAAATCCAATAAAAGAATGCGTATCCGATACTAAGGATATACAAACATGTCTAAAAAATTTAGATAGTGTAAAGAAAAAAGTAGAAAAAGCTATGTATATGTGTGAAAGAGTAATTGAGATTTACGATGATATGGAAGTTCCACAATTATCACAGGAGCAAGATACCGAGGTTTTAAAGGAATGTTTGCAATGTGTAAAGGAAGCATACGAGATGAAATATAAAGCAGTAGAACAAGTAAATTTAATACTAAATGAAAAAAATACTACCTATATACCAAAAGTAAAACAATATATAAATAACTCAGATCAAAAATTAAATCAATATAAGAGTAAAATTTCTAATTTAGAGAAAAAAATTGAAAACAGTTAAAAATAAAAAATTTGAACATCGATAACTATAAAGGTTTGACGATGTTCAATTTTTTTTTCCGAATTTATTACAAATTAATAAAATTTTTTTAAAGTATGGAGATATATGTTTTTTTGAATTATACTAGAGTATATGGTATAATGAATTCTTAGAAAAATAGGAGATAAGATATGAAAAATTTAAATATATGTATTGATATTGATGGAACAGTTACTAGTCCATATCACTATATGCCTTACTTAAACAGTATTTACAATAGAAATCTAACTGAAGAAGATTTTACTACTGTGTTTTGGGCAGAGCTATATGGAGATACTTTAGAAGGCATGTTAGACAAACTTCATTCAAATTATTTAAATTCTTATTCAGAAGCAAAGGTTGTTGAAGGAGCTAAGGAAGTAATTGATGAACTATATAAAGAGAATAATTTATCTTTTGTAACAGCAAGAAGTGCTGATTTAGAAGAAATAACGAGAAATTGGCTCAAAAAACAACAACTATCTCATGTACCTCTTTATTTACTTGGAACAGATAAAAAACTTGATAAAGCAAAAGAGCTAAAGTGTGATATATTTATAGAAGACCATCCAAGAAATGCTTTACATCTTGCAGAAGGTGGTATAAAAGTAATATTAATTGATTGTAACTACAATAAAAATGTAGAGCATGAAAATATTATTAGAGTTTCTTGCTGGAAAGAAATAAAAGGTGTTATTGATAAACTATAATTAAGTTAGCTTACTCAAAGGAGGCGAAGTTTAATGATAGAATTAAAATTAAAAAATCGAAAAGGTAGCATTCACGTAAATAGTAAAGAGGTAAAGGACATTCTTGCAGAACGTCAAGATATTGGTTATTTACAAGATATATCTAATTCAATAAATCAAGAAAACATAATGGTTTTTGATTGTGAATTATCAGAAAAGGTATTTTCTAGAGCAGAAATACTTGAAGCTATTGAAGAATTAGGAGAATCAGTTGACGAGTCATTCTTTGAAATTATGTTTGATGATGTTAGACGTTTCTTAAAGGACACAACAGATGAAATAGAAGCAGAACTTCAAGATGTTTATAGCATGGATAATATAAAATGTTATTTTGAAGTATATAATATAAATCAAGAATTTACTGATTTTAAATTTGTATTTTTAGTAAGCTTTGAAGATATTAAAATCGCTTCTTTAAAAAATCTTGCAAAAATTGTTTCTAAGAGACAATTAATAGGTGCATCTAAATTCTATAGCTAGATAATTGGTAAATTTATTAGATTTAAATCTATAGTTTTTTAATAGTAGCTATAGTTTATAGATTTTGTAAATATGAGAAAATAAAATTGCGAGTCTTTAGTTTGTAGTAATTAAAACTTATAATTATTACAAATTAAAGGCTCGCTTTTTTAATAAAGAATTTTTATATAAATTTTTTGATTTATGTTTAATTATGTAAAAAAATGTTATAATTTATAATAATTTTATTTTTTTAAGGTGGTAAATAATTATGAGAAAATTTTTAACTGGGAATGAATCTGTTGCTAGAGGGATTTACGAGGCAGGAGTAGATGTCGTATGTGCATATCCTTCTATTTTGAAGACGAGCTTATTTGCATCGATAAAGGATTTTAAAAATGATCTAAAGGTAGAGATGTCTATAAGTGAAAATGTAAATATAGAGCAGGCTATAAGAATTTCTAATACTGGAAAAAAAACTCTAACATTTTGTAATACAATGGATTCTAATTTATTAAACATAGGCACAAAAACTGAGGGAGGATTAGTAGTTATATTGACTGATGATTCGGGGATGGTTTCAAAGGATGATATAAACGACAATAGAGAAAAAGCAAAATCATCTAATCTATTAGTTATGGAGCCAGGCTCTAGTAGGGACACGAAAAATATGCTTATAAAAGCATTTGAAATAAGCAAAACTTATAAAATGCCTGTACTTTTTAGGATTACAGCTAGAGTTGGGTGCTCTTCGGGTATAGTCGTATGCGACGATCCAAAGAATTCTAATGTTCAACAAATGGAAATGAGTATAAAGGATAAGATAGAAGCCTGTAGAAATATTTCTGAGGCTGATGATTTAAATAAAATTGAGCATAATAGTGATAAGGTAGGTTTTATATGTTCAGGAATATGCACTTTCTACACAAAAGAGGTGCTTGCCGATACAGTTTCTTATTTAGATTTAAAGGTAGTAAATCCTATACCAGAGGAAAAGGTGATAGAATTTGCAACTAGTGTCGATAAGCTATATGTAGTAGAGGAAAATAATCCTTATATAGAAAATCACTTAAAGGAATGGGATATCGAATGTATAGGAAAGGACTTATTTGATGAAGAAGGAGAATTTTCTGCTAGTGTGATAAGAAAATCAATTTTTGGAAAGCATCTAAATCATGTGAAATCTGAGGAGGAATTAGTTATTTCTGAGGAGCCTTTTGTGGATTTAGAGTATATATTGAGCTTGTATAATATTTAGTAAGATTTTTTATAATGTACGCTAGTTTAAAATATAAATGTAAGAAATAAAAAAAGGGTTGAAGTTTCCTTCAACCCTTTCCGATTGTCTCATTTTTAACTTTTTATAATTAAGCTTGTCCTATAGAACCGAATAATTCCATTTTTTCTTTAACACAAACTTTTATAGCTTCAAATCCTGGAGCTAATAATTTACGAGGGTCATATCCTTTACCTTGTTGGTCTTTTCCTTCTTCGATGTATTTTCTAGTTGCATCAGCGAATACTAATTGGCATTCAGTGTTAACATTTATTTTAGCAACACCTAGAGATATAGCTTCTTTTATCATTTCGTCAGGTATACCACTACCACCGTGTAATACTAATGGCATATCTCCTGTAGCTTCGTTTATTTTTCCTAAAACTTCAAAGTTTAATCCAGCCCAGTTTGCAGGATATTTACCATGTATATTACCTATACCAGCAGCTAAGAAGTCTATACCTAAATCAGCTATTTGTTTACATTCAGCTGGATCAGCAACTTCACCGCTTCCTACAACACCGTCTTCTTCTCCACCGATAGCACCAACTTCAGCTTCAACTGATATTCCTTTAGAATGAGCTAATTCAACTATTTCTTTAGTTTTTTCTATATTTTCTTCGATTGGATAATGAGATCCGTCGAACATTACTGAAGAGAATCCAGCAGCTATTGTTTTTTTAGCACCTTCATAAGAACCGTGATCTAAGTGAAGAGCAACTGGAACAGTTATGTTTAATTCTTCTAACATACCTTCAACCATTCCAACAACAGTTTTATATCCACCCATATATTTTCCTGCACCTTCAGAAACACCTAATATAACTGGTGAATTATTTTCTTGTGCAGTTAATAATATAGCTTTTGTCCATTCTAAGTTGTTTATATTAAATTGACCTACAGCATAGTGTCCTTGTTTTGCTTTTATAAGCATATCTTTAGCAGAAACTAACATTTTGTACCTCCATAAATTAAAAAATAGTTAAAAATTTACAACACTTACCCATCAATTATATTATATACTTAAAAGGTAAAAAGGTACAGATGTAAATTTATAAAATTTATTAAATATGAACAATATATATTTAAATAGTGTGTTGTATTTTGGTGTAAAATAAGGAAAAATGACTTATTAAATATAAAATAATATATATTATATAAAGGAAAAAGGAGGAAAAGGCTTGCATAAAAAACAAAGAATAGACAAGATATTATCCAATCTAGGATATGGAAGTAGAAGTGAATTAAAAAAATTATGTAAAAATGGATTAGTAAAAGTAAATGGAAAGGTAATAAATAATCCAGGGGTTCAAGTCGATGTGGAAAATGACGAGATACTTTTTGATGGAGAGAAGGTAGTTTATAAGGAGTTTATATATTTGATGTTAAATAAACCTAATGGATACATATCAGCTACATTTGATAAGAGAGATCCGATTGTTTTAGATTTAATAGATAAAGAGGATTTAATTTTTGAACCTTTTCCAGTTGGAAGACTCGATAAGGACACAGAAGGATTATTAGTACTTACAAATGACGGTCAGCTGGCACACAGGGTATTATCTCCTAAGAAGCACGTTCCAAAAACTTATTATGCGAAGGTTGAAGGAGTTGTTACAGAAGAGGATATCAAGGCTTTCGCTGAAGGAGTAACATTAGATGATGGATACGAAACTATGCCCGCAGAGCTTGAAATACTCAAAAGCGACAACATTTCAGAGATAGAGCTGACAATTCACGAGGGAAAATTTCACCAAGTTAAAAGAATGTTTGAGAGTGTAGGCAAAAAAGTGGTATACTTAAAAAGACTGTCTATGGGCAAACTAAAATTAGATGAAGGTTTGGCTCTTGGCGAGTATCGTGAGTTAACTGAAGAAGAAGTTAGGATGATTGAAGAAAGATAATAAAATTAAAATAGAAAGTACGGAGGATTAATTAGTGAAAAAGAGAGAGATAATCGAATTTGAAGTAGATAAAATGGAATTTGGTGGCACGTCATGCACTAAAGTAGACAAAAGAGACATCCACATGAAGGGTGGAATTACTGGTCAAAAGGTAAAAGCCTCAGTAAAAAAGGTGAACAGCAAAAAAGCAGAGGTTAAATTAATGGAGGTATTAGAAAAATCACCACTAGAAACTGTAGAGCCTTGCAAGCATTTCGGTCAATGTGGAGGGTGTACAATTTTATCACTTCCATACGAAAAACAATTAGAGCTTAAAAAACAACAGGTTCTAGAATTATTTGAAAGCCATGATATTAAAGACTTTGAGTTCCTAGGAATAGAAGGAAGTCCAAGCAATAAACTATACAGAAATAAAATGGAGTTCACTTTCGGAGACGAAATAAAAGCGGGACCTCTAACTGTAGGTATGCACAAAAAAGGAAAATACCTAGATATAGTTACAGTGGATGGATGTATGTTAATAGATCAAGATTTCATAAAGATACTTACATCTACAGAAAGCTTCTTTAGAGAAGAAGGTCTACCTTATTATAGAGGAAACAACCACTTAGGATATTTAAGACACCTAGTTATCAGAAAAGGTATCAAGACTAATGAGATGATGGTAATGGTAGTTACAAGCTCACAAGAGGATTACGATATGACTAAGTATAAGGATATGCTACTTGGATTAGACTTAGAAGCAGATTTAGTTAGTGTAATTCACTGTATAAACGACAACCTAGCAGATGCAGTTAAATGTGACGAGCTTAAGGTCATACATGGAAGAGACCATATATATGAAGAATTATTAGGACTTAGATTTAAAATTTCTCCATTCTCATTCTTCCAAACAAATACATTAGGAGCTGAAAGATTGTATTCTATAGCTAGAGATTTTGTCGGAGATTATAACGACAAGGTACTTTATGATTTATACAGCGGAACAGGAACTATTGGACAAATTTTATCTGAAAAGGCCAGAAAAGTATACGGAATTGAAATCATAGAAGAAGCGGTCGCTGCTGCTAATGAAAATGCCAAGTTAAATGGATTAACTCATTGCGAGTTTATAGCAGGAGATGTGGCTAAGACTGTGAATAGCTTGAAGGAGAGACCTGATATTATAATCGTGGACCCTCCAAGACCAGGTATTCATAAGGATGCTGTTAGGGATATAGCTAGATTTGGGACTGATGAGATAATTTATATATCATGTAATCCTAAGACTTTGGTTGTGGATTTACAGGGATTTGAGAGTTATGGATATAAGGTTGAGAAGGTTAAGTGTATGGATATGTTCCCGAATACACCACATGTTGAGACTGTTGTTCTTTTAAGTAGGAAAAATGTCGATACTTATATTGACATTGATTTGGATACTTCTGTGCTTGAAGGAAATGCTGGTGCATCTGCCACATATGCAGAAATCAAAGCATATATCCTTGAACAGACAGGGTTAAAGGTATCTTCTCTGTATATTGGTAAGATGAAAGATAAGTATGGTATCAAAGAGCGTCAGAACTATAACATCGGTTCTGAAGGTCATAGAGTACCTACTTGTCCGAAGGATAAAGAAGATGC
>NZ_JBJDXL010000021.1:0-8260 GCF_051866655.1 Intestinibacter sp. | reverse complement strand
AAAAAAGTCTTCATTTGAAGATTATTAAATTAATGTAGACTTTTTTGAAATGCATGACGGAAATTATATTTATCCAAATTTTCAAAGGGATATAATTTCCTATGCATTATAAAAAGAATATTAGAATATTAACTGTATTTTCAAAATGGTAAATTGCTTACATTTATGTTATAATTAGTACTAATAAAAAAATCTTCATCTAAATATTATCGAATCGATGTAGATTTTTTTGAAGCATATTATTATAATTTATTATACATTATAAAATTTTAGAAATTAGGAGAGTGGTAAAGGTTGGGTTCGACCGAAAATGTATTACAGATTGTATTACTAGTGTTTTTATTAGCGGGATCGGCATTTTTCTCAGCGTCTGAGACAGCTTTAATGTCGCTTAGCAAAATTAGAATTAGATATATGGAAGATGAAGGTGTAAAAGGGGCTAAGCTAGTGGCTTCTCTTATAGAAAAGTCAAGTGATTTACTTAGTTCAATCTTAGTTGGGAACAATATAGTAAATATAGCTGCTACATCAGTTTCTACAGCTTTGTTTATGAGCATATTTGGAGCTCAAGGGGTTGCAATTGCTACGGCTGTTATGACAGTTCTTGTTTTAATTTTTGGGGAAATAACACCTAAAACTATTGCAGCTAATAGTCCAGAGAAGGTAGCATTGCTAGTATCTAAGCCAATTAATTTAATTATGAAGATTGTAAAGCCTTTAGTTTGGGTGTTCAATCTTTTAACAGGTGTCATTTTTAAATTAATGGGAATTGACAATGACGGTGTTAAACCATTTATTACAGAAGAAGAATTGAAGACTATGGTAAATGTAAGCCATGAAGAAGGCGTGCTTGAAATGGAAGAGCGTGAAATAATAAATAATGTCTTCCAATTTGGAGATATGCAGGCTAAAGAAGCAATGGTTCAAAGATTAGATATGGTAGCTATAAATATAGAAGACAGCTATGATGAAATCATAGAAATGTTTAAAAGTGAAAAACTAAGTAGATTACCTGTATATGAAGAGAGTATTGACGATATTGTGGGAATATTAAATGTAAAAGATATAATTTTCTTAAGCGATGAGGAAATAGAAAATTTTGATATAAAGGATTACATTAGAGAGGCATTTTTTACTTATGAATTTAAGAAAATAACTCAGCTCCTTGAAGAGATGAAAAAAGAAAAAAGTCAAATGGCTATAGTAGTAGATGAATACGGTGGAACAGCTGGATTGCTTACTATAGAGGACTTAGTTGAGGTAATTGTTGGAGATATAGACGACGAATACGACGAGGAAGAAGAGGAAATCATAAAAGTAAGTGAAAATGAATATTTAGTTGAAGGTAGTACTAAGATAATCGATGTAAATGAAACACTTGAAATCAATCTTGAATCAGAAGAATTTGATTCTATAGGTGGTTTTATAATAGGATATTTAAAGCGTATACCTGAAGAAAATGAGTTAGTTGAAGTTGAAAATGTCAAGTTCAATATCGAGAGCATCGATAAAAATAGAATAAACAAGATTAGAATATTTATATAATATCGGGATGTGTTTTCGAATCAAAAAAGCCTAGATTAGATTTTAAATCTAATTTAGGCTTTTAAATTACAATTCTATTATTTCACCTGTATTTATATCTATTAAATCGATATTTAAGTCTAATTCATCGTGACCGTCATCAATAGGTATAATATCTATAATAGCTACTGAATGGCTGCCATCCTTAGGGATAGAAGTACTTCCTGGATTTAAAACTATTAATCCATCATCTATGAATAGCTCTTTTACATGAGTATGTCCTAAAATTAAGACATCTGCGCCCATATTTTTTGCTTTTTTTATGATTTCTTCCTTTGATTCTAGATATCCGTGATTTAATAAAAATCTTATTTCTCCAAATTGAGTTAAAACGTAAGGACTTTGTATAGGATGTTTTATGACCATTTGATCTACATCAGCATCGCAATTTCCTCTAGCTATTAAAATATTGTCTACGTTGTTTATTTTTTCGATTACGCCTTTAGGGTTGTATCCTTCAGGTAAATCATTTCTTGGACCGTGATAAAGTACGTCTCCTATATGGAATATCACATCGCAGTCCTTTAATAAGTCTAATGCTTTTTCAAAATAAGGTAAGCTACCATGAGTGTCGCTCATTACACCTATCTTCATAATTATCCTCCTAAAATAAAATTTATAAGAACTTTTCAGTTACTCTGCTCCAAAATTCGTAATTTGACATTCTAAGTAATTTGACTTTTAAATCAGAAACAAATGTCGAAATACTTACTATTTGCTTAAATTGATATTCTACCCCATCAACAATTATCAATATTGAATCTTCAAATCTATATTCTGGTGATATTTTTACAATTGAATCCTTTGAACAAATAATACTAGAAGTAAAGCTTCTATATGCATTTGTGTTTATAGGTGCTAATGGTGTAATTTGCATTACATTTATACTTGGGTCTATTATACTTCCACTGGCTGCATAATTGTATGCTGTAGAACCTGTTGAAGTCGAAACTATTAGACCATCACCGCTAAAGTTTTGTACATGATGGTTATTTATGCCCAATGATAAATGTATAGTTCTGGATTTGTATCCTTTTACTACAACTTCATTTATAGCGAAAACATCATTGCAATTAGATTTAGTACAGACTGTTGATTGAAGTACAGGAATTTCTTGAACTATGTAATCTCCCATTAGATAAGATTCGATAAAAAGATCTATATCAGATGGAGAAAAATCAGGGAAAAATCCTAGATGACCTGTATTTATTCCTAAAATAGGAACCTCTGGAAATTCAAAGTCGTGTACTGTTTGTAAAAAAGAACCATCTCCTCCTATAGAAATTATTAGTTCCGTTTGGGGATGGAGTTTATCACAAACTGTAAATCCTGCATTTTGCAATTTATCAGTTAAAATATCCTTAGTCGTTATAGATTTTGGTAGATTATTTGAGCTAATTGTAATAATTCTTTCCATTATCCCACCTCTTTATAACAAGTATTATAACACAGATTGTTATTAACTATAACTGTTTAGAATTAATATTATAAATATAATATTTTTCATGATTGTGTATGAATTGTAAAAATTTATGTTATACTATATGGAAAAGATTAAATATAGGGGTGTAAAAAATGTCGATAGAAAAAGTTAGAGCATACTTTGCAGAATATGGAAGAGAAGATGATATTTTAGAGTTTGATCAATCAAGTGCAACAGTTGAATTAGCAGCTGAAGCAGCACATGTTATACCAGCTAGAATAGCTAAAACTCTATCTTTCAAAAATAAAGCAGGAGATAATGCGATATTAATTGTAGTTGCAGGGGATGCTAAAATTGATAACAAAAAATACAAAGCAGAATTCTCAACAAAAGCAAAAATGCTTACTCCAGATGAAGTTGTAGAATACATAGGACATGCTATAGGTGGTGTGTGCCCATTTGCAATAGCAAATGACGGAGTAAGAGTATTTTTAGATGTTTCTATGAAACGTTTTAGTACAGTATTCCCAGCTTGTGGAAGCAGTAATTCAGCTATAGAATTGACTTGCGACGAAATGGAAAAGTACTCAAAATGTGAAAAATGGGTAGACGTATGCAAGGGATACGATGAAGCTCTATCAGAATAATTTATAGAGTATTAAATTAAAAAATTATTAGAACTATAAAAGGGGTTTTTCAATAGTAATACTATATAGGAGAACTCCTTTTTTAGCTTATTGAGAATAGACATATCATCGACAAAGGCATTGGCAATTTATAGTTAATCTTTTTTGTTCATTATATTAAAAAATTAGTGTAAAATATATATGTTAAATAATAAAGGAAGTAGGTGAAGATTTGTTCAAAAAAGAAGATCAGACATATAATCTTATATCGTACATAAATGAAGACGATAATTTGACATTAAAAGAGGTTTTATTGGATAAATTAAACTTTTCAGTTAGATATGTATCTAAATTAAAGCGATTTAAAACAGTAAATGTAAATAAAAATTTTAAAAAATTAGATAAAAAGGTTAAAAAAGGAGATTTAATAGAAGTAAGCATAGAAGAGGATATGGCAAATTTTAAACCTCAAGATTTAAATTTAGATATAGTTTACGATGATTTTGATTTAATTGTTGTAAACAAGCCTCCTTTTATGGTAGTTCATCCTACAAAGAGTCATTTTGAAAACACTATGGCAAATGGAGTTACAGATTACATAGTCAAAAAAGGAGAAAATGTAAAAATAAGATTTGTAAATAGATTAGATATGAATACATCAGGCCTTGTAATAGTTGCAAAAAACCCATTTGCTCAACATGTATTGTCTAGCGAGATGAAGGATGAAGGCTTTGATAAAAAATATATAACAGTAGTAAAGGGTGTCGTGGAAAAAGACCAAGGCACTATAGACGAGCCTATTTACAGACCGACAGATGATAGTGTGAAGAGAGTTGTAGACCCTAGAGGACAAGAATCTATTACTCATTACAAGGTAATTGAGAGATTAAAGGCTGCTACTGTTTTAGAGGTTAAACTAGAGACAGGTAGAACTCATCAAATAAGAGTTCATATGTCTCATATAGGTCATCCTATTATAGGAGATGAATTGTACGGCTCTTTAGACGAAGATTTAATAAATAGACAGGCGTTACATGCATATAGCTTGAAGTTTAAACAGCCTAGAACTAAAGAGGTTTTAGAATTTGAGACAGATATACCTCGAGATATGAAGGAATTAATTGAAAAATTAAGATAGAAATAAGGAGAGATTAAAATGGTTATACATAAATCTATAGTGCATGTTTTGGATAAAAACAATGATAGTCCGATATTAAACGATTACGAATGTAGAAACAGTTTAGAAGTGGATAAGTTTTTTCAAAAGATTATAAATAGAGTTTCAAAGGACGATGATTTAAGAAAGGCAGAATTTAACGATTACAATAACAACGTAGTTAAAAATTGCTGTGAACAAATAATTTACGATGAAGATACATTTTTACAAAATTCAAAGGAAATAGCTGCATTTTTATTTGAAGTTATGAAGTCAGGTGAAGAAATGGATTCTTGTGATCTTGCTGTTTGCTTGTACAGTGTAAAGGACGAAAAAAACGTAGCGATAATCAAGCTAGAATATAAAAAGTCATACACACATTCTATTGAGTTTATAGAAGACAAATTTAACATACAAATAGTATCAAATGAAATTGGAATCCCAGAGACAGGGCGACAAAAACAATGTGCTCTAGTAGGTGTAAGCGGAATTAATGACGAATACCATCTAAAGTTGCTAGATAAGGATGCAGAAAAGGAACAAATCGAAACAAAATTTGTATCAGACTTTTTAAATGCAAAAAAAGTAGAAGACAGCAAATATAAAACAAAGGTATTTAAAACTACGGCTGAAAACTGGATTACAAATGCAATTTCAGATGACATCAAAAAAGCAGAGGACATAAGAAGCATGTTAAACTACACTTTAAAAGAAAAAGCTGAAATCGATGTAGATGAATTTGTACAAAACAATATAATAGATCAAGAGTTAAAGGAAAGCTTCAAAGAACATATGGAGGATAAGGGACTTACTGAAAACTTCTCAATTGATAAAAAATGGGTTGAAAAGAAACTTAAAAAGAGAAGTATAAAAACAGATAATGGCTTTGATATAAAAGGAAATTTATCAGATTTTGAAGATCCTATGAAATACAGCGTCAGAAAAAATGAAAACGGAACTTTCGATATAGTAATAAAAAATGTATCTTTTTATGAGGAAAAGTAAACATAAATTTAAATTTAAAAAAGGAGGATTTTTAAGTGAAAAAGAAAATTTTATCTATTTTATTGTGTTTGACAATGCTTTTAGCAGTTGGATGCAATAACGGCAATGGCGGGGACAAGAAAATAACAGACAGACAAGGAAATGAAGTAGAAGTTCCAAGTAAAATTGAAACAATTATATCTACTGCACCAGCTAATACAGAAAATTTAGTGGCATTGGGATTAGCTGATAAGATTATAGCAGCAGATGAATATTCAGCAGATGTTGAAGGGCTAAGTAAAAATACTGAATTAATGAATTTTACAACTCCAGATGCTGAAGCAATTATAGAATTAGATCCAGATATAATAGTAGCAACAGAATACAGCGGTTCATCAGAAGATCCTTATAAAGCTATCAAGGATGCTGGAATATGTGTTGTATACATACCAAGTAGCAACAGTATAGACGGTATATACGAAGATATCACATTTTTAGCAGAATTATTTGATGTAAGTGATAAGGGTGAAGAAATAATATCTTCTATGAAATCAGACATTGAAGAAATACAACAAATAGGTAGCAAAATAGAAAATAAAAAGAAGGTTTATTTTGAAATAGGACCAGCACCAAACCTATACAGCTTCGGTAATTCAACATTCTTAAACGAAATTATAGAAATAGTAGGTGCTGAAAACATATTTAAAGACCAAGAATCTTGGATATCTCCAAGTTCAGAATCAGTAATAGATGCAAATCCAGACGTTATACTTACTAATGTAAATTATATAGAAAATCCAATCGACGATATAATGAATAGAGATGGATGGGAAAATATAACTGCTGTTAAAGAAAAAGAAGTTTACTCTATAGATACAAATTCATCTTCAAGACCAACACCTAATGTAATAAAAGCTTTAAAAGAAATGGCAAAGGCTATATATCCAGATGAATATAATGACAAATAGACAAAAGAGTATAATAAGCATATTTATAGTATTTATATTAATTTATATTGGGGCTTCTATAGGAAGCTCCGATATAAGTATGTTAGATACTATATCTATAATTGCAAATAAAGCTTTAGGTATACCTCTTAGAGATGGCATATTAGCTAAGGATGTATCTATTATTTGGAAAATTAGATTACCTAGGGTTTTATTGGCATTTTTAGTTGGCGGGTGTTTAGCGTCAAGTGGTGCTGTTGTTCAATCTATATTGAAAAATCAATTGGCATCACCATTTACATTAGGGGTATCATCAGGTGCATCTTTAGGTGCAGGACTTGTAATAGTAACAGGTTTTTCTATTCCATTTATAGGAAGCTTTACACTTCCATTAGTTGGATTTATATTCGGTCTTTTTACAGTCTACATAGTAATAATATTTTCTAATAAAATAGATAGAACTATGTCTAACAATACTATAATATTAGCTGGTATGGTTTTTTCTTTATTTGTAAATGCTTTACTTACAACGCTTACTGCGATGTTTTCAGAGGATTTAAAAAGTATAACTTTATGGCAAATGGGTAGCTTTGCCATGAGAGGATGGACATATGTCGGACTTATAATGCCATTTTGTTTAATCGGTATGATAGGTATACTTATGTATACTAAAGAAATGGATATACTTACATTTGGAGAAGAGCAAGCTAAATCAGTTGGAGTCGAGACATCAAAGGTAAAGACTAAGCTTTTTATATTTTCAGCTGTTTTGACAGGAGGAGCTGTATCACTTAGTGGGACTATTGGATTTGTAGATTTAATCGCACCACATGTAGTTAGAAAGATATTTGGTTCAAACCATAGATATGTAATACCGATGTCTTTTGTATTTGGAGGATGCTTGATGGTGGTTACAGATTTAATTGCAAGAAGTGTATTTGCGCCAGTAGAGCTTCCAGTAGGAGCAGTTACAGCTATTATAGGAGCACCATTTTTTGCATATGTTTATTTTAAAAAAGCGAGTTGATAATTATGTTAGAGGTTAAGAAGCTTTATAGCGGATATGAAGGAAAAGATATATTAAAGGAGATAAATTTTACAGTTAAAAATGGAGAAAATTTATGTATAGTCGGTCCGAATGGATGTGGTAAAAGTACGCTTTTAAAGTCTATTGCAAATATTTTGGAGTATAAGGGAAGTATTTTAATCGATGGACAAGAGGTATTTTCTATGAATAGAAAACACTTTGCAAAAAAGGTAGGACTTATGAGCCAAATTACAGAAATTTATTTTCCGTATACAATTTACGATACTGTATCTTTAGGTAGATATGCTTATAGTAAAGGTGTATTGAGCAAATTATCTAAGGAGGACGACGAAATTATATTAGACAGTATAGATAAAGTCGGGTTATTGGATATAAAGGATAAATTAATAACAGAGCTTTCAGGAGGACAAATGCAGAGAGTATTTTTAGCGAGAGTATTTGCACAGGATCCTGATATTATACTACTTGATGAGCCTACAAATCATCTTGATT
>NZ_JBJDXL010000020.1:0-1893 GCF_051866655.1 Intestinibacter sp. | reverse complement strand
ATGCTTAAGCTTTGTGATATTGTGGTCATAACTAAGGGAGATATTGTTTCACAGGCTGAAAGAGAGGTATTTTCCTTCAATGTAAGACAGGTCAATTCCAAGGCAAAGATAATATTTATAAACGGGATAACAGGACAGGGTACATTTTTATTAAAAAAATATTTAAGCGGAGTAAAGGATATAAAGACACTTAGAAATAAGCTTTTGAGATTTACAACACCGGCATCAGTTTGCTCTTACTGTACAGGCGAGATGCGAATCGGTGAATCTCACCAAATGGGAATGCTTAAGAAGATGGAGTTTGATTATGATGAATAGCGATTATGAAAATTTATACGATATGTCGATAGGCGAAATAGAAAAAGAGTATCCAATAGCTTCTGATTTTTTCTTAAATTACAATTTTGGGTATATAGATAAAAATTTATTATTTAGTGATTTGGTAGAATCTCTAGACGAAGATTTTAGCCTTAACTTTGGAGTGGAAAAGGACGAGCTATTAGATAGGCTCGTGGAGTTTCTAGATGAGTTCGATCAGACTGTAGATACTATAGATATAGATAGTATAACTATAAACGGGGGAAGAGATAAATCAAGCGTCGATGAAAATGTGAGTATAACGATTTCAAAGGGAGAAATAATAAGTATAGTAGGTCCGACTGGCTCTGGGAAAAGTAGACTGCTTGAGGATATCGAATGTCTGGCTCAAAGAGATACGCCTACAAATAGAGAGATACTCGTAAACGGCGAGATACCAAGTGAAGAAACTAGATACAACATGGATGGAAAGCTAGTCGCACAGCTATCTCAAAATATGAATTTTGTAATGGATTTAACAGTCGAGGAGTTTTTACAAATGCATTCAAAGAGCAGATTTTGCGAAAATCAAGACGATATAGTTAAAAAATGCTTTTACTATGCAAATAAGCTAGCTGGAGAGGAGTTCGAGCTTACAACTAAGATCACTCAGCTTTCAGGTGGGCAATCTAGGGCACTTATGATATCAGATACTGCCTATATGAGCAGTTCTCCAATCGTACTAATCGATGAAATAGAAAATGCAGGTATCGATAGAAAGGAAGCTATAAAGCTGCTTTCTAAAAAAGAAAAGATAATACTTATATCTACCCACGACCCGATACTAGCGTTAAATGCAGATAAGAGAATAGTTATTAAAAACGGCGGTATTTCAAAGGTTATACCTACTACAGATGAGGAAAAAGAAAATGTGAAATACGTAGAATACCTAGATAATTTACTGCTAGATTTTAGAAATAAGTTGAGATTAGGTGAGGTTCTTAAAAAAGAAGACATAGAGCCTATCTTAAAAAAGGGGGTAGCAAAAATTGTGGAAACTATATGACGATATGATAGATGGGATTCCAAAGGACATAGTAGTCGAGGATATGTTAGTCGGTGAACATTTCGCACTTGTAAAAAGCACTGTAGGAAGCGGTATTGCAAGTGCATATCCAGAAGATACTAGATTACCGGAATTTATAAAGGAATTTAAAGGCAGAAAATTATACGAGGTCGCAGGCTGTATCAAATCGTGGAATTTGACGGAGTCTGGAATAGGACTTGCCGCTATAAACTCTTATTATAATTCAGTCGGAGTAGTAGAGAGCAGGGGCATCAGTCTGAATAAAAATAGATTTATGGAGGACAGATTAAACGATCCATTTATATCATACCAAAACGATATAAAAGGTAAGAAGGTTGCAGTAGTAGGACATTTTCACTATCTAGAGCAATTATTTGCTCCAGTTTGTGATTTGTCTATAATCGAGTCAGATCCAATAGAGGGAGATTTCCCTGAAACAGCTGCACCGTATATTTTGCCTGAGCACGATTTTGTAGTTTTAAGTGCTTATACATTGCAGAGCAAGCTTT
>NZ_JBJDXL010000019.1:0-8353 GCF_051866655.1 Intestinibacter sp. | reverse complement strand
CTACTAAATATTTAAATAATTATTTGACATGGTTTAAGTTTTTATTTATAAGTAAGAAATATAAAGAATTTAATCGAATAAAGGAATTATTTATGGAATTAGCGACGAGAGATCTTTATATTACTCAATACATGATAAAAAATAGATTTGTAGAGTTACTGTAATCAATAAATTTTATGTTATTTATTTTAGAAAAATAGATGTTAAAAACTCTATAATTCTTCACAAAATTATTAAACATATTTACAATGGTTGGAAAGGAAGTAGTAGCTTCGCTAGATAGATATATATGATAATAGAATCTATATTGTTGAGCATGTTTTTTATGAAAATTTTTTTATAATTAAATTATAATAGTTGTAAAAAGGCGATAATATGGATAAAATTTAATTAAATTAATAAAAACCTTAACCTGACGGTTATTAAATAAAAAAATTACATAATATATTATTGAAAGGATAGCGATTCTAATGAATATAAAGATTTTTTTGGCGGTAATTATAACGTTGGCAGTTGTAGCTATTATAGCATTGTTTTTTGCGGGAAACTTTTTTTATAATCTAGCGATAAATCCAAACTCTTCAAAGAAGATGATTTTCGGCAATGATGGTTTGAGTCATCATGAGCTGACTGAAGAGGAAGAATGGCTAGAAAAAAGCTCTAAGTTTAAGGATGTTTTTACAAATTCCTTTGATGGACTGAAATTACATGCTCATGAGGTTGTATCAAATAAAAATACTCATAAATGGGCGGTTACAGTCCATGGGTATATGACAGATGCCTTCAGTCTTAGTACCAAGGCATTGCATTATTACGATATAGGATACAATGTTTTGGCGGTTGATTTAAGAGGTCACGGCAAGAGCAAAGGTAATTATATAGGAATGGGATATCACGATGCCAAGGATTTAATTGAGTGGCTTAAGTACATCGTTTCAAAGGATAGCGATTGTGAGATTTTAGTTCATGGTGTTTCTATGGGTGCTGCTACAGTTATGATAGCGAGTTCTCAGGAGGAGCTTCCTAAAAATGTAAAGGTCATAATAGAAGATTGCGGATATTCATCAGCGTTAGAACAATTTAAATATCAGCTTAAGAAATTGTTTAATGTGCCTTCATTTCCGATATTAAATATAGCTAATTTGATAGTTAAAATAAAGGCTGGATATTATTTAAATGAGGCTTGTCCTATAGAGTGTATTAAACATTCAAAGGTTCCTATGATGTTTATACATGGAGATGATGATACATTCGTTCCATTTTATATGTTAGACGAGCTTTATGAAGCTTGTACAAGTGAGAAAAAGAAACTAATTATAGAAGGCGCTTCACATGCTCATGCTGAAAGCGAAAATCCAGATAAATACTGGAGTGAAATAGATAGCTTTGTAAATAAATATATTTAATTTTATGAAGAAAGGAGCTTTAATTATGAAGATTTATACTAGACAAGGTGACAAAGGATCTACATCTTTAATAGGTGGTACGAAGATAGAAAAAGACAGCATTAGAGTAGAAGCCTATGGAACAATCGACGAATTAAATTCGTATATCGGTCTTTGTGTCAATTATCTAAAAGAAGATCAAGATAAAGAAGTATTGAGAGAAATTCAAAAAAAATTATTTGATGTCGGAGCAGAGCTATCGACTATAAATTACGAGAGATATAAAAATACCACTAAAGAAGAGGATGTAGAAAAATTAGAAGCATTAATAGACTCTTATACAGAGAAAATAGAAAAGATAAATGAATTTATAGTTCCAGGGACATCAGTATGTGCTGCCAATTTACATATTGCTAGAACTGTATGCAGAAGAGCGGAGAGAAGAATTTTAACTTTATCTAGAGAAGATAAAATCAACCCTATACTACTTAAATATGTAAATAGATTATCAGATTTTTTATATATTTTAGCTCGCTACAGTGAAGATGAAATAATTCCTGTCAAATTTTAGTAAGTAATTTTCAGCTGTGAATGATTTATGTTAAAAAGCTCCAAAGTAATTTTTACTTTGGAGCTTTTGTATTTAATAACCTTATATTGTTTAATACGCTCGATAAAACACTGCTGTTTAGTATGTCTTCTCTAGTCATCGTAAAGTCATCTAATTGACAATTTTTCATAAATAGCTTTGTAGAGAACATATTTTGCATAAATAGTTTTAAAGAAGGTTGTTCTTTAAATAGCATAAAATTCACGGCTATCATAACTATGTAGACTTTAAGTGATAGATAGAAGTACTGTCTTTTGAATCTATTGTATTCTTTATTTTCCTCTAAGAATAGACGAATAAAAGCATATGCCTTTAGATAGTCATTTTGAGTTTGTAGAGAAATACTTCTAACTATGCTAGTTTTTCTTATTCTGTAGTAGTAAAGAGCATCTGGTATAACTGTTATTTTATTTGCCTTGTATATTAATTCCGACATAATCGCCAGATCTTCAAATTTCATATTTGGAAATATATTGTTGTCTTCAAATATTTCCCTCTTCCATAATTTATTCCATAAGTATGAATGAATTAGGTTGTCTGGAATTAGCCCCTTTAATATTTCGTATTTATTAAATTGACCTCTTCTAAATCTATAAAATACAGGCTTTGCAAAATTAGTTTGCTCGTAGTATCTGTAGAAATTGCATATAACTATATCGCTTTTAGTTTTTAAAGCAGCGTTGTATAATTTGCTCAAGTAATTTTCTTTTATAAAATCGTCGCTATCTAAAAATGCAAGGAAATCTCCTGAAGCATTTTTAAGTCCAGTATTACGTGTAGTCGCAACACCGCTGTTTGTTTGGTCTATAACTTTTATTTTAGATGATTTTTTTTGGTATTCTCTTAAAATTTCAAGAGAGTCATCTGTAGATCCATCATTTACACATATTACCTCGTAATCGTCAAAATCTTGTTCTAAAACAGAGTCTAGACATTGACGCAGGTAAGTAGATGTATTGTAAACTGGAATAATAACACTAATTTTTGGGTTTCTAGTATTCATAATTCACCACCTTAATATTAATTGTTTCAATTCAAACGAAAAACCTATTGACAATTAGAGTATATCATATTATTCATTTGCCTTATCTTACAGTTTTATTACAAAATAGTTATATTTCTGTTACTTTAAATAAAAATATTTAAATTTATAGCATTTAAAATGCATATAAGTTAATATTAAGTATATAGTCTATTTTTTCTCAATTTTTCGATTTTCATTCATAATAAATGGGTATAATTTTTTAAAAGGGGTGTTTAATTTGTTAATAAAAGGAAATTTTAACGAGGCAGAAGTGTTTACAGCTAATATAGACGATGAGACTATAGCTCAAGTTAAACAGCTTCTAGATCAAGAATTTGTAGAGGATTTAAATATAAGAATAATGCCAGATTGTCATAAGGGTTCTGGTTGTGTAATAGGGACTACTATGACTATAAAGGATAAGATAGTTCCAAATTTAGTAGGTGTAGATATAGGGTGTGGCGTTTTATGTGTGGAGCTTGGAAATTTAGACTTGGATTTGAAGAAAATCGATGATTTTATAAAAAACAACATACCACATGGATTTAAGATAAATAATAAACCGGTGATAGACTATTTAGATGAAATACTTAAAATCAAATGCTTAGACGATATTCCTAAAAATCCAACTGAATTTAACAGAGCCTTAGGTTCACTTGGTGGGGGAAATCACTTTATCGAAATCGACAAGGATGATTCTGATAATAAATATTTAGTTATTCACTCAGGCAGTAGAAACCTAGGACTTCAAGTTGCAAACCACTATCAATCTGTCGGGTATAATACTTTAAACTATATAAGTGATGAATACGAACAAAAATCAAAGGAATTAATAGACGAATATAAAAAAGCAGGTAAGAGTAAAAAAATAGAAAAGGCTCTTAAAAATTTAAAGAAGTCTCTTCGCGTAGAAAGTAAGATTCCAAAGGACTTATGCTACATAGAGGGAGATAACTTAAAGAACTACCTTCACGATATGGATATTGTACAAAAGTACGCGACTAAAAATAGAGAGCTTATGGCGAGACGAATAGTCGAATTTATTGGACTAGATTACGATAAATTGAATAAATTCGAAAGCATCCATAACTATATAGAAATAGACAAGTCTATTTTAAGAAAAGGAGCCATATCTGCATACGAGGGAGAGGATTTACTAATACCTATAAATATGAGAGATGGAGTTATCTTGGGAAAAGGCAAGGGAAATCCTAACTGGAACTACTCAGCTCCACACGGTGCAGGCAGAATTTTATCTAGAGCAGGAGCCAAGGATAAAATCCATATGAATGATTACAAGGCTTCCATGAAGGGAATTTTTACAACCTGCGTAAACGTATCTACTTTAGATGAAGCTCCTCAGGCATACAAGCCTATTGAAGATATTTTAAACAATATAACAGATACAGTAGATATAGTGAAAATAATAAAACCGATTTACAATTTCAAAAGCAATTAGACTTATAAAGTCTTTTTAAATTTATGATTATAGGGGGAAGATAAATGGAACCATTAGTTGTAGTAATACAAGGACAACAATTTAAACTAAACAATATAAACGATTTAATAGCTTCTATATTTGGTAAAGGCTACTTCGAATTATCACAAGAGGAGAGACTTAAAGTTCGCTATGAAAAATCTTACGCAATAAGCCAATTTCACAAGTATTTACCTATAATTAATACAGATGAAGGAACTTACGGTGAAAACTTTGAGATAGTAAGCGAGGACTACGATTTTGAAAATGGATTTATAATAGACGATGATTACTCTTATATATTGTCACTTTGCAAGATAAACAGCTTCATGCTACTTGAAATCAGAAATTCTAATATATTTACAGGGTTAATAGACAAAAAAGATATAGAAGGAGATTACGTAGTTATAAACCATTTTGCTAAAGATCTTTTAGAAGAATTATATAACTAGAAAAAGTTTAATTAGAATAAGTTTACTGGTATAATATTATGTAAACTTATTCTTTTTTATTATTTACAAATGACAAAAATGTAATTTAATATTTTGTAAAAATATTTTATAATTATGTAAGGATATATTATATATATATTAATTATTTCTCTTTAAGATATACTTAATATTTTTTAAGGAGGAATACTTATGAAAAAGGTCCAAGTTCTATTGTTATTATTAGTAGTATTTATAGGATTTAATTTTACGAAAAATATAGTATCAAATAAATATGTTTATGGTGACAATACAAGTAGTGGCATGGCTTTAATTGTAAGCGAAGAAAATCAGCTCACAAGCAGATTTATTCCAGATAATCTACGAGAAATTAATATTTCTTTTGCAAATGATACAGAAGACTCAAATAAGAAAATGACTAAAGAGGCGAAAGAGGCTTTAGAAAAATTAGTAGATGATGCAGCTCAAGATAATATAGATTTAATAGGAAAATCAGCATATATATCTTATGCAGATCAGTACAAAGACTACTATATGAAGGTTTTAGAGGTAGGAAGTGATGAAGCTGGTAATTTGGTAGAAAAACCAGGTACTAGCGAGCATCAAACTGGTCTTTGTATAGATTTAACTAATAAAGAGTATAATCTTCAAAAAGATAGTGAAGATTATAAATGGATTGAAAAAAATTCATATAAATACGGATTTGTAATTAGAGATTGCAAAGAGAAAAACGTTGTACATATTAGATATGTAGGAGAGGACGTAGCTAAATATATATGTGAAAATAATTTAACACTTGAAGCGTATGTCGATGATTTGTCACTGAGGAAGGATGGTTCGACTTGAATAATAAAATATTAGTTGCAGATGATGAAAAAGAAATAAGAGATTTACTTGAAATATATCTTTTAAATGAAGGCTATAAGGTTGTAAAGGCAAAGGATGGTCAAGAGGCCTTAGATATAATAGAAAATGAAGAAATTGATTTATTAGTTTTAGACATAATGATGCCTAAGCTAAACGGTATTGAAGTATGTAAAAAAATAAGACAAACTAAGAATACGCCTATTTTAATGTTAAGCGCTAAATCTGAGGATATGGATAAAATACAAGGATTGATGACAGGTGCAGACGACTATATGACTAAACCATTTAATCCACTAGAATTTACAGTGAGAGTAAAGGCTCTACTTAGAAGAAGCTATTATTTAAATAATACTACTCAGGAGGAATCTGATTTAATAAATGTGGGTTCTCTTACTATCGATAAAACTAGACACAAGGTAGTGGCAGCTGGAGAGGAAATATCTTTGACAGCTAGAGAGTTCGATATTTTATATTTAATGGCTAGCAATAAAGGTAGAGTATTTTCTTCTGAGGAGATATTTGAAAAGGTATGGAAAGAAAAATACTTCCAATCAAATAACACTGTAATGGTACATATCAGTAGACTTAGAGATAAGCTTGATAAATGTTTAAACGGCGAAAAAATAATTCATACAGTGTGGGGAGTTGGTTATAAAATTGAAAAATAATAAAGCGCTAAATTATGCTATAATGCCTATAGTTTATTTGTTTTTAAGTTTTATCAGTGTATCTACTAGTTTTGTGATACTTAAGGTTATTTTAGATAGATATTATAGATACAATAGCCAGTATGGCGGTGCAATCGTAAATGCAATAAACTTTTTTAAGTTTTTTAAGGATCAAACTATAGGTAATTATCTGTATTATATAATAATTGCTGTGTTTACATTTTTTGTATATTATTTGTTCATGAGAAAATCCTTAACCGCATTTTTGAAGATTGTAGAGGTTACAAATAAAATGGCCGGTGGAGACTTAGATAAAACTATAAGCATCGACTGCAAAGGCGATATAAAAACTCTAGCTGACAATATAAACATTATTTCTCTGTTACTTAAAAACGTAACTATAGAAGAAAGAAAGGCCCAACAGACAAAGGCGGACTTAATCACAAATGTATCACACGATTTAAGAACACCTCTTACATCGATAAAGGGATACTTAGGACTTATAAACGATGATAAGTACAGAGATGAAGTACAGCTTAGATATTATGTAGATATTGCCTACGAAAAATCAAAGGAATTGGAAATTCTTATAAACGATTTATTTGAGCTTACAAAGGTTCAAAATCGCTCTATAACTTTAAATAAAATCGAGATAAATTTAGTTGAATTACTAAATCAAATTATATTCCAGTTTGGATATCAATTTCAAAGCGAAAAAATTGAAGGCAGAAGCTTCTTTTCTGAGGACAAGATGATAATTTACGCTGATCCAAATAAATTAGTTAGAGCCTTCCAAAATTTAATAAACAACGGTATTAAATACGGTACAGGCGATTACCTAGATATATATGCATATAAAGAAGGTAGTTACGCTATTGTAGATGTAATAAGCTACGGAAATCCCATACCAGCTGTAGAGCTTCCGTATATATTCGATAGATTCTATAGAGTAGAAAAGTCTAGAAATAAAAACGATGGAGGTTCAGGATTAGGACTAGCTATAACAAAAAGCATCGTTACACTACACGATGGACAAATTAGCGCTCATAGCGATGGAGAAAAAACTGTGTTTAAAGTTAAACTACCTCTTTTAGATAAAGAAAATAATATGCATTGATAAAATAGTTAAAAATATAACTTTATAAAAGTTAAAATTTAGAAATTTTAATACGAAAAAATCACTTTTCAAGTGTTTTTCCATTTTTTTCCGACTTTTTTTAAAGTATAACTTTTTTTTTCGGTCAAAGTAGATTATACTTTAAGTAAGAAGTGTTTTGAAGAGGGGGGAATGGATTATGACAATGGACAACATATTAAAGGTTTTAGCAAGTATTGCAATAATAGGGATTATTATATACTATGCACTTGAAAGCAAAAACCAAAGGGAGCAAAAATCAAAGAACAAAGCTAAAAAAATTCTTTCTGAAAATGTTAAATTTATGATTTTTGGAAATGAAGGAAGTCCAAACATAGCTCTAGGAAAAGATAATTGTATTTATCTACTTGATTCTAATAATGTTACTTTACACAAATTCACTTTAGACGAAGTTGATGATATCAACATACATTATCATATAAGAGCCGATAAGAATAGTGGTGTTATTTCTCCGTCATTGACACTAAATAATCAAACTTTTATAGATAAGATTGATTTAAACTTACGTGCAAATGGTAGTGATTACGCTATAAGTTATGTTCCTTATATGAAGCATGCAGAGTCTAATGAAGTTAGAAGTAAAATAATTCAAATGAAGAGATTTATACTAATGATAGAAAGAGAAAAAGAGGGGAACAACGTAGTAAATAATTAATTTATTAAAATCAAAATTAATTAAAAAATTAAATATCAATAAAAGTTTCAAAATAGATGTTA
>NZ_JBJDXL010000018.1:0-1904 GCF_051866655.1 Intestinibacter sp. | reverse complement strand
TACTTGGATCTTTACAAATCTCGTCTCTATATCTAGCATGATTAATAAATCCATTCTTTCCAATCATGCTCATGACTAGAGGCCAGTTGAAGTTAAAATATTCAAAATGCTGTACAAATTCCTTATTGTAGCCTTTGTAAATATCAATATCTGGAACATCTAATAATACTACATAATCCTTATACTTAGAAATCCAGCCATTAAGTAATGCATCATGTAATGTTATAGTATCACATACTGGAGCATATTTAGCTAATATTTCATGCCTTCCATCTAGCCTTTCAAAAGTAGCTGTTAGGCCTAGTATAAGTTTAAATTTAGTATTTTCAAAGATACTAGATATACATTCTGAATTAATTCTGTGTGCCTCATCGATAATTAGTAAATCACATTCTAATTGTTTCTTAGAAGCACCCATCATAACCTTAACTTCGGTGTTATATTCTAGGTTCCAGTTAAGTAATTCAGCACTCCATTGCTTTTTAAGCAAATCAGTCGGAACTACTATTAATACGGATAAATTAGGATATTTAACTCTTAGCTTTTTGATTACTTTAATAGCTGTTCTTGTTTTACCAAATCCAGTAGCTGCCACAATTGTAGCTTTTCCTTTAGCTTCTAGCCATCTTTTGACAGCTTCTTCCTGTCTTTGGTCTCTAGTAATTGGGGTAAATAAATCATTCAATACTCCTTGTGACATCCCATCCTTTCAGCTCTGCCACTTTATTAATTTCATCAATTTTATCCTTCCATTGTTTAGCCTGAGCTTCACATTGATTCTGGAAACGATACAAGACTTTATTAGAAAGAAGACGGAGCTGCTCACTAGTTAAGTTAGTATACTTATCTCTCTTAAGTCTGCACATTGATCTAAATTCAGCATAATTCAGACCAGTATCGCAGATTTTAAGCATAATAGAAGGATTTAACTTAAGCTCATTTCTTACTACTTCAAGCCTATTCATAGTTTTACCAGTTTCTGGATCCTTTCTATAGAGGTCTTTCTGCATTTCTTGCTGTGTAAACCATAATCCCATCTTTACTATAAAGTTAAGAGTAAGATGGGAATTGTCAAGGGTCAGTTTTGTTATCATAGAGGCTTTTTATTCTCTATTTCTGGGAGTTACCTCCATACTCTTCCTTCTCTAGAAGAGATACGTCTGTCTATTCAGACCAGCTCAGCGTACATTATCAACTACATGAGTTGTCGGACACTCTTGGAGATATTTTATTCTTTCTTTTAGAAAGGTTCAATCTCTACGCGTTACGGTGTTACAGACTCTTTAGTTTCTGTAATTACCTCGGGGTTGTCCATTTCAGGAGTTTCACCGATATTGTCCGATTTGCTTATACTTTCACAAATATAAGGGGCTGCAATGTTAAATTTTCTGTCTAAAAATATATGAGCATCTTTATATAAAAAATTAAGAAATAGTTCAGCATTTAAACTGGCCCACTTAATAACTTTTAATATTTCAGAATTTGTATTATATAAATTAATACTCTGTAATTTTGAAGGAAGTAAATTCTTAAATTTAAGAAGAAATTGTTCTTGCCCACAAACCCCAGCAATAATTTTATTGTCTCTATCGCGATATACCCATCCATCTCCATCAAAGAAACCCCTCATAAAATGAGAAAGTAAATCTGACGATTTAAATATAGATAAATCAGGAAAAATTTCATTATAAGTTTTATTTGGAACACAATTATATTTTACTAAAGTATTCCACATATTTTTACTACTAATAGCTACTCTACAACTTTTTCCAGAAATAAATTCCCTATTTCTGATACTTGTTATTTTTTCACTTCGTATTGAAATTTTCTCAACGGGTAGATCTATAAAAGAACAAAATTTTACTAAATGTTCATAGTCTTTAATGGCTAATGTTATTTCAATA
>NZ_JBJDXL010000017.1:0-8472 GCF_051866655.1 Intestinibacter sp. | reverse complement strand
GACCTCCAGATAAATTATTTACTTTTTTATTCTGTATATCAGAAATTCCTGTAGCATCTAGTGCAAAATCTATCATTTTTTCATTTTCATCTTTATTTGTATAAATATTTCTGCCAAATGAAACTAAATCTCTAACTGTAATATCATCTGGGGATTCGTGTTCTTGATAGACACACGATATGTATTTAGCTATTTCCTTTTGTTTTAATTTTTTTAAATCCATATCATTTAAGTAAATTTTCCCGGACTTAGGCTTTAAATAAGTCGATATCATATGCAAAAGCGTACTTTTTCCACTTCCATTTGGTCCAAGTATAGTAGTAATTTTTCCACCTTCAAATTCTAAAGACAAATCTTTTATAAAGTCCCTTTCCTTTTGGTAGGAAAAACTCACATTTTCCAGTTTAATCATTTTTCTTGCTCCTTCTAAGTATATAAATAAAAAACGGACCGCCTATAAGACACATGACAAGTCCCACTGGTATCTCATAAGGTCTAAATAAATTTCTACCTATTGTATCTGCAATCAAAAGCAAAACTCCACCTGTAAAATAGCTAAATGGTATTAAGTATTTGTGTTTAGATCCTATTAAAAATCTGCAAATATGCGGTACTACAAGTCCCACAAATGAAATAACTCCTCCTACTCCTGTAGATATACTCGTCAAAAATACAGCTACTGTAGTTATAAGTATTCTAGACTTATTTACATCTAGACCTAGACTCTGCGCTGTCTTATCTCCCAGACCCATAAGGTCACAGCTTTTTATCACAGATAAAATTAAAATAATTCCTATAAGCGTGTAACAAACTAGTATTTTAAAATCTACCCAAGTTACATTTACTAAGCTTCCCATAAGCCATGTTTGTATAGATGAGACTCCTGCACTATTAAAAACTGTGATTATCGATGAAAGTGCATTTAAAATCGAATTTACACATACACCTGCAAGTATTATCCTCAGAGGAGAAAATCCTCTATCTTCACCTATTAAATAGACTAAAAACGCAGCTACTATACCTCCTAAAAAAGCCATTATAAGCTTGTACTTTGCAATTTCTATAAATAAAACCATCGCTAAAATCGAAGCTAAACTTGCCCCTGAAGATATACCTACTATCCCCGGATCTGCAAGTGGATTTTTCATCGTGGTTTGAAGCAAAATTCCAGATACAGCTAAATTTCCACCAATTATTACAGCAGCTAATACTCTAGGCAATCTCAAATCCTTAATTATTAAAAAGCCTTCACTCTCTTTTTTTAAAAAAAGACCCTCGACAAGCTCCATAAAAGAAATCTCAATACTTCCAATTCTCAAAGATATCAATACAGTTAAAACTAAAATTAAAACTACACTCAAAATCATGTATATTTTCTTTTTGTCGCTCAAACCATATGTTTCTACTTTATTCATATAATATTTCTCCTAATTTTTCTAAAGCATCACCTATTTTTAAATTGGCGCTCATTCCAAAATATCCATTTTCTAAATAAGTTATATCTTTGTTTTTAACTGCATTTACATGCTTCCATGATTTCTTTTCTAATTCCTCTTCTACAGATTTTTTAGCTGCCTCAGGCTCTGCGTGAGTCATTACAAGTATTTTATCAGGATTCGACTTTATTATTTCTTCAGAATTAATTTGAGCAAATGAAGTCGTCGCATTTGAAAATACGTTGTTTCCTCCAGCTAGCTCTACTAAATTTCCTACATAACTTTTATCTGTAGCCACCATCACACTTCCAGGTGCTCCAAATAATACGAGTATCTTTTGATCTGATGTCTTATTTTTTGAAACCTTTTCTTCTATCTTGTTTATATCTGATAAAATTTCTTCTGCCCTATCCTTTTTATCGAATTTTTCACCTAAGCTAGATATAGTTTCCTTCAAGCCGTCTACATCGCTCAAATTATAAAAATCCGCATCTATATTGTTTTGTTCAAATTGTTTTTCATAATCGCTTCCCAACGTATCTACACATATTACACTAGTCGGCTTCAATGATTTTATGATTTCCATATCTGGATTCATGGGGCTTCCGACCTTTGTGGCATCCTTTACACTATCTGGTAAATCGTAGCTAGTATTTGGTACACCGCTTACTTTAACACCTAATTCATCTAGTATTTCTGTTATAGCAACAGATGTAGCGACTACAATCTGCTCTTTTTCTTCTTTATTAGCAGTATTTTCTTCAGTAGTTTGACTCGAACATCCAACAGCTACAAAAACTACTAGTAAAGCCGATATCATAAGTAAAAATTTTTTCAATTTTATATCCTCTCTTTTCTTTATTTGTACAATTTATGTAAATTTAAATAATTTTCTAATTCAATAATTTTAAATAAAAGGGAAAACTACTCCTGAATTTCCCCCTTCACAATCAATCTTTTCTTTCCTCCGTCTGTACATGTGATCAGAGTTATCTCCTTTTTGTCCATGCTTTGACTTAATACAGAAGTATTTTCAGCCTCTGTATCGAATATTTCATTTATTTTATAAGTAAAACTTTCTTTAGCTGTTTCTATCTCTATTTCGTCGTTTATTTTAGCATTATGCAATTTTTTAAATACTTGATTGTACCAATAGCTACTATGACCGGCGATACAGAAATTTCCGTATTCTCCAGGCATGGCAGTCTCCTCAAAGTGACATACATAGTATTTTAAATCCTCTTCGTCTGTACCTTCTACAATTACAGTCTCTAAATCCAGAGATTTTATTTTTATAATAGCTATTTCATCTCCAAGAGCGAAATCTTTATCTCCATCCTCTTTTATACTCTCTTGAAACCTTTCGAAGCTCTCTTTTTCAACCTGTTTTGAATAGTACTTTAATCCTTGTGGGATTATTGCAATCAATAACCCCACAATAATTAAAAATCTACTTATTTTTCTTCGCATTTATTTTTTTCTCTTAACTACAAACCCTGTTACAACAATTATTCCAAATAAAACAACTGCTACTATAGGTAACTTGTATTTACTGTATAGAGATGTTTCATTTTGAGTTAAAGCTCCATCAGAATTTTCATCTGTATCTTTCTCATCTCTAGTAGCTTCTACTTCTTCTGTTTCCTCAGCCACCTCGTATTCTTCTATAAGCTCTAAGGTTTCAAAATCAGGTATAATATCAAATTCTACATCTCTCTCCATTGCGTCTACATATATTTGAGTTTTTATTTTAGAATCTAGTGAATCAACATCGAATTTTATCTTTATAGTAGAATCTGTCTCTTCTACTATATCTATATCGACTTCTTTATTATCCACTAATATCCTGTGATCCTTCATATATTCAACTCCACTAAACTCTATCGTATAGCTGTAGTCACCTTTTTGTAGAATTTCCAATTGCATAGTTTCATTTAAGTAAGTTCTAGCCATATTTTGTCCTATTTCTTGTTCATGGTAGACATCGTTTTTTAATTCATATAACCCTGGCACTAAATCTTCCTTTTCACCTGCAAAGGAAAAATTAGTCAAACTCATTATCGTCAAACATATCGCAAATAAATGCTTTAAAATTTTCATTTTCGATTCCTACTTTCTTTTTTTTCTTCCTAAAAATGCACCTAAGGCAGTTATTAAACTTCCTCCCATAAATAGTGCTTCACTATTTATTACACTTCCAGTTTGAGGTAATTTTCCATTGCTAGCTACTTCAAAATCTTTTACAAATGTATACGTATTTTCAAGTAATTTAACTCCAAATTCCACCGTTGTATTCATTGGAACTATAAATACATTTACTTTTATATCATCGCTTAAAGAATTTATTTTAAATCTATAGCTTTTGCTAGAAGAAGTCGATGATACAACTTCATGATTTACTAATGATCCATTTACATAGAATTTATGGTTTTGCATTAAATCAACTCCTGTAAATGTAAGAGTTAAGTAAAACTGTCCATTTATTTCTTCTATTTTTGAACTTTCATTTAAATAAGTTCTAGCCATCTTTCTTCCTGTTTCACTATCGTGTACAATCTCATTTTTTATTGTATATAATTTACCTTTTATTGTAGAATTATTCTCTACTAGGTTGTTACTACTATTATTATTTTCAAAATTATTTGAGCTATTACTTCCATTATTATTATTTATATTATTAGAATTGTTGTTTTCTGGTAGCTTGCCTTCTTCATTTGAGCTTACAAATTTTAATGTAGATTGATTTAATTTTAAATCAAAATCAACAGTTCTATCCATAGCTGTTACATAAGAGCTTATATTTAAAACTGACGATAAGCTAGGTATTTGTAATTTTATTCTTACAGTGTCATTTCCAACATTTGTTTTTGTATAAGATAAAGTTTTTGAGTTTGATTTTATAACTATATCCTTCATTAAACTGCTTTGTGCCATCTCAAATGTAAGATAGTATTTTCCATTTTTTATCTCTAAATTACTAGTTTCATTTAAGATATTTCTCACCATTGAATATCCCACTTCATTGTCTAGAATAACTATGTTTTTTATTTGATAATATCCATTTTTATATGTAGCATTTGAATTTCCACTGTTTTCAATTTCATTTTTATCATTTTCTTGTTTATTATCTTCTGGCTTTTCTTGATCTACAGTGTTATTATCTTCCTCTTTGTCCTCTTCATTTTCCTTATCTTCTTCTGCTGAATCGTCTTTGTCTTCTTCTGAAGGATCTTTATCAGGAGTAGCACCTGTTATAGTATCATTTTCTTCTTTATCCTCTTCCTTGTCAGTATCATTTTCATCCGAACTGTCAGCTATCTCAGCTTCAACTCTACAAGCTGCATTTACTATAAAATCAGAGAAAGGATTTATCTCAAAATTTATTCTTATATCTTGATTTAGAGATTCTATTTCAAAAGTTATAGTTCTATCTTCTCCTTTTAAAGTATTTGTATACTCTACTTCGTTTCCATCTACAGTAGGTACTACCGACTTCATCAATTGTCCAGAGCTTAAAACTATAATCATGTATTTTTTATTATTTTCTACTTTTAAGTAACTTCTCTGTACATATTTATTTGCTGATGACTCTTCATCCTTTGTTTCGTGCTTTAATACTGTATTTAATTTGTGTATTTGATCGCTTTTAACTGAAACTATACTTTTATTTTGATAAACCCCATCTGCGTATACATTGTTTACAGTTCCCCCAAAAATCGATAAAATCGCCATCATTGCCATAGCTGTTCTTAATTTTTTGTGTCTAAATATCATGTTACTCCTCACTTTCTTTTTTTTGTAATATAAGATTATCATATTTGATAATCAATGTCAATTACAAATAATTATGTTTTTCAATTTTATTTATACGAAAATTTTATTTACATAATCTTCAGATATTTTTGTCATTTAATATTTACCTGTTAATTCTTGAAAATATGAATCAATTAGACTATAATTTAAATATAAGTTTAATACAGACTTTCAAGAAAACGTTTTTTAAAGGGGGATTTAGAATGAAATTTGGTGATAGAGTTTTATATAATACTGGAAGTTCTCATACTTTAGGAGTATACTTAAAAGAAATAAGCTCTCATGAAGCATTAGTTAAATTAGACAACAATCCTGTCAAAGTAGTTTTATCTACTGACAATCTTACATTTATAAAAGATATGGACCAAATGGATTTAGCTCAAGCTCTAGTAGTTGCTGATTATATAGCTAAAGAAGAATACGATGGTCACTACACTTTACTTGCTTTCTCAACTGGATACAGATTCTGTTTTGGAACACTAGACAAAATATCTTATAATACTACTAGCTTAATGCCTCTTGGTAAAACTATAGAAGAAGCAATTACAAAAGCTATCGACGGTAAGATAGACGTAGACAATATTTTAGATAGAGAAGATAAAATGTTGAGATAAAACGATTACAAAACTTGTATCAATATTCAATTGGTACAAGTTTTTTTATACTTATTTTTTTGTTTTTGGAATAGTTTGTAAACTTCTAGAATACTTATTAAGTAAGATTAATAAGCTCTAAGGAGGTATTTAATATGAATAATGTATATGCAAATCTTAATATATATTTTGAAGAACCCAACTGGATTTGTGAATATTCGAGAAAAAATGGAGATGATATTGAAATATGTAAAGTATTTTTCGATTTTGAGCCTCCAACTTGCGATGTCTATAAATATTTCTTAAAAAATTTCAACAATCTGACTTTCCAAAAAAGTGAATTTGACGCTGAAAAAACTGTATTACTTTAGGCAAAATTTTAGGCTGTTGCAAGTATATACAAGCTTAAAATGAGCCTATATATTATTTGCAAACAGCCTATTGATTAATCTATATCGTACAGCCAGCAGGTATCTTCATCAATTTTTTTATAAAAAATTCTTCCCTGATCCTCTTCATGCTTTGCCTCGTGAAATTTAAAAATCATGTCATCACCCGATTTACCGACTACCTCTATTTTTCCCTTTTCACATGAAAAACAGTATTTAAAGCATTTGCCCTGACCATTTTGCATGGCTTTAGCCTTCTCAACTACCTCATATCCTCTACTAAACGGCACTTGAAATTGGCTTTTAACACCTGATACAGGTCTGCATTGGAAAATGTAATAAGGTACAACCCCGAAAGACGTCAATTTCTTTAATAAATCACCTAAAACTTCAGGAGAGTCGTTTACACCTTTTAAAAGCACAGTTTGATTTTTGACTACTACTCCAATTTTTTGAAGTAATTTTACAGCTTTTTTCGATTCCTTTGTTATTTCATTTGGATGATTAAATTGTGTGACTACATAAATTTGTTTCTTTTTAGAATATGTCTTTAGTATGTTGAGTAGCTCGTAATCTTCTGATATTCTCTGAGGCATTACAACTGGGATTCTAGTCCCAAATCTTATAAAATCTAAGTGATCAATTGAAGTAAAAAGTTCTAATAATTCTTTTATTTTTGAATTTGAGTTTACAAAAGAATCGCCTCCAGATATAAGTACATTTGATATCTCTTCGTGTTCTTTTATATACTCTGCCATTTCATCAAAATGCTTGGCAATTTCCTCATCGGATAATCCAACAAATCTCTTTCTAAAGCAATGTCTACAGTACATTGCACATTGGTTTGTAGATAAAATCATAGCGGTCTCTTTATATTTATGCTGCATACCTGTAATTACAGTATTTTGTCCTTCTCCACTAGTGTCAAAGGTTCCTCTTAAATCCTTTTCAAATTCAGACGGTATAGACATCTTTTTTATAGGATCGTCTTTATCATCTTTATTTATAAGCGATAAATAATACGGAGGTATAGATATCGGAAATTTTTCTGATATCTCTTTTATACTATTTATCTCACTCGGGCTTAAATCTAAGAGCATAAATAAATCATTTAATTTATTTATATTTTTCTCTAATATTACTGGACAACTCATAAATATCACCCCTCAATATAATTTTTGAAAAATACATATTAATTTAATAATCTTTAAATTAAAATTTTTCTATAATTATATTATATCAATGATTACTAAGTTTTTCCATTTATATTATACCCAATTTTATTACAATATTTTACAATATATTTTAAAAATTAAAGTTATTTTGACATAATATGACCTTATCTAAAATTTCTTCACTTCCACAAAATCCTTCTTTTTCACTTATTATAAATTTATCACCATTTTTTACACAGTTTACAAAATCTCCATGCTTTAATATATACGAATAATTGCAAAAGTTTAACATATCTCCATCCATAGTAGAATCGCCTATGGCAAATGTATTTTTGTATCCGTATTTATCGCAAATATACTTTAATGCAGTAGATTTTTTTATCTCCCTAGGTAAAAAATAAACCTTTCTTCCGCTTACATAGACATCCCAATTTAAATCACTTATTTTTTCTGTAAATGAATTTAAATCGTTTAAATCAAATTTATTCTGATCTACAACTATATAAAAAAACAAATTTTCTGCTACTCTAAATTTTCTAATACCCTCTATATATTTGTACTCCTCAAATAATTTAATAATATCACAAATAGGTGAACTGAGCTTAAGCTTTCCATCTATTAACGATTTATACTCTCTATCTATTTCTCCATCTATTAAAATATTTCCTCCATTTGAAGTAATGGCTTGCTTAAAATCGAGACCGTATTTTTTAAAATTTATTCTTTTAAACTGCTCGATCGTTCTAGTCGTCGTAGGTATAAAATCGCTGCTTTTCTCTATCTTTTTTATATTTTCAATAGTTTTTTGTGATATATAAGAAATATTTTCTCCGTTGTAAATCTCTATATCAAGTGGGTTTGATTCTTCATGTATAAACTTCTTAGAGTAGATTATACTCCTATCCAAATCAGAAAATACTACCATATTATACATCCCTCACTCTCTTGATTATTCCACAGCAGCTATATGCTTTTAAATCGATCTGTTCTACTTCTACATTTTTTTCTTCTGCTAAAATCAATATATGTTTTAGCTTTTCGTCGTTTAAGTCGTCTACAAGTATTT
>NZ_JBJDXL010000016.1:0-8476 GCF_051866655.1 Intestinibacter sp. | reverse complement strand
TAAAATGGCACGCCTACATTTATTTTTCTAGATGGCATACCTGCATTTATGAGGTTGTTTACCATTACATCTACACTGTATCCAGGAAGAGCTAAATCTGATTCATATAAATTTGCATGATGTTTTCTACCTCTATCTCCTGTTTCACCGGCAGTAAAATCATAGCTCATAAGGTTGAAATAATCGATTATAGGAGCTATTTTATCTATTTCAGCGCTTCTATTTATATACCCGCTATCTCCAGTACCCGCGACACTTATCCATTTATCTTCACCTAAAACATCTCTAAGTGCAGTTAAAAGCAATGTGAAATTTTCCTTATCTTCAGGTCTAGATTTGATGCCTCCAGCACTGCTTCCAGGATATTCCCAATCTATATCTATACCGTCTAGACCGTAGTCGTTTACAAATTCATTTACATTTCTGGCAAAGTTATATCTAGATGTAGGAGTTAAAGCGGCATCTGAAAATCCATCAGCACCCCAACCGCCGATGGCAGCTATTATTTTTAAAGATGGCTTAACTTCTTTAAGTGATATCATTTGGTTTAAATATTTAGGCGAAGGAACGTATAAATCTCCATTTTCAGCTATTTGAACAAAAGCATATATAGCGGCATCTAAGTAAGTAGGATCTAAATTTTCAGGATTTCCAAGCACATATTGAAAGACTATCGGCTGTATATTTGGGCAATTGGCGCTTATATATTCATAGGGCTGTCTTTGACTTTTAATTGTAAAACCTTTTGTATTAGGATAGTTCATGTATTCTACCATATCCTCTTTGTTTTCTTCGTTTAAGAAGCATAAATACCAATCTAAGCAGGCGTATTTTTTATTGCAGTTTTTAATTCGTTTTTTTAAATCCTTGTATGTCTTTGGTGGCGGTGCTATAACTGGATTCCCAGGGAGCCAGTTGGCCGGGGTCACGATATTTTCTGCATCGGATTTTTGTAGTGCATCTATAATTCTCAATATTTCAAATATATTTCTACCAGTAGTCATAGGGTAGTATAAAATAGTTCTAAGTATCTGCTTATCATCTATAATAAAAACAGCTCTAACTGTAGCTGTTGAGCTTAAAGGCTCTGAAATCATTCCATAAAGCTTAGATATTGTTCTACTTGAATCGTCTATAATAGGAAAAGGAATTTCGATACCTGTAAGCTTACATATATTGTAAACCCACGCCAAATGGGAAGAATTACTGTCCACACTCAGACCTATGAGCTGAGTATTTCTCGCCGCAAATTCATTGTAGTATTTTGCAAAGCATATAAATTCAGTAGTACAAACAGGAGTAAAATCCCCAGGATGGGAAAATAAAACCACCCATTTACCGCTGTAATCAGATAGGTTTATAGGTCCAAAGGTTGTATTTACTGTAAAATCTGGAGCCTTACCTCCTAGGTTAGGCAAACATGGCATAATATCACCTCATTTAAATTTAGTCTTTATATTTATATTATTAAAAACACATAGTATTGTTACAAATTACTAATTAAAAGGCAGATGAATTTCAGCTTAATTTAAAATTATTAAAAAAGTATAACAATTTTATGTCAAAATTATTATACTAATTGAAATTTATGTCTCATTTTGATAAGATATATAGTAGGAGATAATATAGTTTTGGGAGTGGATAATTATGAAAAGTATTTTCAATAGAATTTTAAAAGTTATAATAACGTCATTTTTAATATGCTTTTTTTCAGGAATTGTATTAGCGATTGCCAATAAGATACTGGGGGTAGGCAAGATAAGGGTTATGTGGTATTTATTATTAGGTGGTTTATGTTTTGTGATGTTATCTGTAGGACTTATTTTTACAGGGTCAGAATATATTTTTAAAAGAAAATCTCCTAAAAAAGTCAATAAAAATACTGATAAAAAAGTTAGTACACGTACCAAAAGTATACAACGAAAAAATCACAGACAAAAAATATCTTAAAGTATATAATAAATCAAGTTAACATAAAAAAGATACCGTTAGTAAAAACTTAATGGTATTTTTTTTTATGCAAAAAACTAAATAATAGTATGAATGATTTTAATATATTTGGGAGGTTTTATGAATATATTTAAGGCTAGTGTTACAGGATATAAAAATTTAGAAAAATCCTTTGGCTCACAGGATTTTTCTATTTATAAAAAATACGAAAATTATATATTTTGTGCAGTTGCAGATGGACATAGCTCGAGCAGATTTAAATACAGTCATATAGGTTCAAGGCTTGCATGTGAGGCTGCTTTAAATGTGATAAATTCTTATTTATACGATAAAAAGATAGATTTATTTATAGATGGCTTTAAAAGTAGAAAAATATTATTTGAAATAAAATCTAAATGGAGAAATATGGTATATCAGGATTTTTATAAAAAAAATTACAAGGCTTATAAATTGGATTATATACAATATGGGACTACTTTGACTTTTGCGATTTTATTAGAAAAAAACATTGTATTTTTCAATTTAGGAGATAGCGGCATTTTGATTAAAAAAGACGGGCCTTACGAGTCTGTATTTGAAAATAACAATTATAAAATAGTCAACTCTCTTGCTGAGGATAGATGTGAAGAAAAAATGCAGTATAAAATTATAGAAATATATGGTGAGCTCAAGATAGTTATTTTTACTGATGGGTTTATAAATAGCTTTTATAATTACGAGGAGCTTGAGTCAGAGCTAGATAAAACATTTGAAATGTTGAATAAAAATGTATTTACCTGTATGAGATTGAAAAAAACATATAGCAGATGTTTACAAAAATTAAGTAAGTATGGCTCACTTGATGATATAAGTGTAATTTTTATATACAATTAAAAACAAATAGAAAAATATTTTTAACATGTAACTATCAATCCATATTATTTTAAAAATTAAATTTTATTTATTTAATTCGAGTTTATATATATAATGTAAATAGAGAACTAAATAATATAGGGGGATTTTATGAAAAAAATTGCAAAAAAGATAATTAAAATATTTGTTGTAAATTGCAAAGTCAGATTACAATAATATGGTATAATAATTAAAAAAAGTTATAATAAAACAGGAAGGTAAAGATGGATGGATTTTAAAAAAATTTTAGACTCAGTGAAAGATCAATTAGATACATTAAAATATCAAATTGAAGATAAAATCGACAAAATTAAAATCAGCAAAAAGTATTTTGTAAGTCTATCTTTGTCATTTTTAGCGTTTTTAGTACTTTTGGTAGTTATTTTTTTCAGTCGAGGAGATTTAAACGTAGGAAAACAAGCTGATATATTAGTAGACAGTATATCAAATAGAAAATATGCAGAGGCTTACCAATATTATCAAGATTTGGAGAAAGACTTTTCGGCGTCTAAAATGAATAAATTTAATAAGGTAGCATCAAAAAAATTATCAATATTAGTCGTAAATAGTGGTGATAAATATATAAGTGGTGAAATATCTAAGGAGCAGTATTCAGGACTTATAAACACTATAAATGCTCTAGATGAGATAACAATAGATGTGGATCAATTATTAGATATATCAAGTAGAGTCGAAGAAATGTATATAGATGAAAATATAAACTACGAAAAAGCATCTTCTTATATGGATATTACAACTTCATTAAATGGAATTTATCAAGATCTAGATGAATATAAAAATAAGATAAAGACAGTATATGAATCTAGAAAGGTGTACGAAGAAGCTAGTAAGTTCCAACAAATAAGAAAATACAAGGAAGCTATTGAAAAATATGACAAAGTGATAGAAGACGATAAAAAATACTACAGTCTAGCTCAAAGTAAAAAGCAAGAGTGTATAGATTCAATGTACAACTACTATATATCTCAAGCCAATATTTCTTCAAAAGAAGGAAAATATGAAGATGCATTAGTATATTTGACTTACTTAAAGCCATATTATCCAAATGACGAAGAAATAGAAAAATTAGAAAATGAATATAAAGAAAAAATATCTGTATATACTCTTTCATCTGATGATATCAAAAATTTAATAAGTAAAAAAAGCAATATAGAAGCTGATTTATTATCAGTCATATCATATCAACAGACTATAGGTGAAAAAATTTATTATTATGCAGAAATTGTAAAAGACAATAAAATAATAAATGAAGTTTTAGTAGAGGCGAAGAGCAAACAAATATATTCTTATAAATCTGAAAAGGTAGATTACGATTGTGAATACTGCGATGGATACTATAAGGTAGACGAAGACGGAAATTATGTGTTTGCAATAAGCTCTAAGGATGCAGCTACTATAGTAAAGGATAAATTAAGTCAGAAAAAAGAAGATTACAATGATTTAGAGGTAAAATTTAAATCAGAAATTGTAAAATATGTAGATGAAGAAGAGTTAAATAAGCTAATAGAAAAGAACAACAATATATACTACTATGTACTTGTTAAAAAAGGATGGTTCTCTTTTACTAAAGAAGTTTATTTAGTAAATATGTACGACAAAACTGTATATAGATGTGTAGATAGTAAGATAAGTAAAATTTAATTTAATAAGGAGAATATTATGAAAAAGAGGATACTTTTAGGTATTTTATGTGTGATATTAGTTTTAGTAGGAGTAGGTGTTTATTCTATAAATGGAGATAAAATATCTAAAAATGTTTACGTAAAGGATATTAATATTGGAAAACTTACGAAGGATGAAGCAAAAAAGAAATTAAGCAGCGAATATAAAATGGAAATATTCGATTTTAAATACAAAGATGACAAATGGAGTGTAGATCCTAAAGAAATAAGTGTTACTTACGATATAGATGAAACTATAGATAAAGCCTATAACGTAAACAGAGACAGCAATATAGTAGTCAACATATTTAATTCATTAAAATCTATGGCTGGATGTAAAACAAATATAAATGTCTCAATAAATTGTGATGAAGATAAATTAGAAAAAAAATTAAATGATATATCTAAAGATATCAACGTAGAAGTTAAAAATGCTACTTTAGAAGTAAAAAATGACGAGGTTGAAGTAGTAAAAGAAGAAAACGGATTGGAATTAGATATAAAATCAAGTAAGAAGAATTTCATTAAAAATCTTCAAAATGGAGATTTTACAGAGGAATTAGTAGTAAAAACAATAGAGCCTGAAGTAAAGAGCTCTGACTTAGACAAGGTAGATACTCTGCTTGGAAGCTATACGACAGTCTTATCTGATGTAAGCTATGGAAGAGTTGAAAATATAAAATTAGCTTGTGAAAAAACAACTGATGTCTTATTGATGCCGGGAGAAGAATACTCTTATAATAAGCATACAGGTGCAAGAAGCCTTAAAAATGGATATCAAAATGCCCATGTAATAAGTGGAGGAGAAGTAACTAATGGTGTAGGAGGAGGTATATGCCAGGTTTCATCTACTATGTTTAACAGCGTTTTATACGCTGGACTTGATATAGTATCTAGAACTAATCACTCAATACCTTCAGATTATGTTGCATTGGGAAGAGATGCTACAGTTACTGATACAGGAGTAGATTTTGTGTTTAAAAATAATTATAAAAACCCAGTTTTTATAAAGAACTACTACAGTAATGGAGTAGTAAAAAGCCAAATTTTTGGAGCAAAAAGTGACAATCAAAAAATAGAAATATCTACTGTTATAAACTCAGTTATTTCTTTTAGTACGACACAGCAACAGGATTCTACTTTGAGTGAAGGTGTTACTAAAACTTTACAAAGAGGAAGAACTGGATATACAGTATCTACTTACAGAATTTACTACGATGAAAATGGTAAACAGACAAAAAAAGAGAAGGTGTGTTCATCTTATTATCCAAGTAAAAATGCAGTAGTAGCAGTGGGTACAAAAAAAGCAACTGTCAATCAATCTCCTGGTGTAAATGGAGCTCCTAACAATAATAACGAAGCTCCAGGGAATACAAATAATAATTTAGGAGATAATAATCAAGGAGGTGGAGCAGTAACTCCAGCCCCAACTCCAGATCCAGGAACTTCTACAGGTGATACAACTGCAGGAAATGATGACGAAAGTATTTAAAAATTATATAATAAAAATATATAAATTATAGGGGGTGTTGATTTGAAGCTTAATGATATAACCCAGTATATTCAAGATATTTGTCAAAATATTTCTAATGTACTAGATGTGGATGTTACCGTGGTGTCTAAGGATTTATTTAGAATAGCAGGCACAGGTATTTTTAAAGATAAGATAGGAGATAAAATCTCAGAAGAAGCTGTATATTCCAATGTTTTAAAAACAGGAAATTCATATGTTATCAATAAGGATATAGAAGATAGCTGCAAGATTTGTTCAAGTAGGGAACATTGCAAGGAGCTAGCTGATATATGTACTCCTATTAAATTAGGGGATGAAAGTATAGGAATTTTAGGTATAGCTGCCTTCACTGAAGAACAAAAGCAAAAATTATTGTCTAAAGACAAAGAGCTTAGAGAGTTTATATCTAGTATGTCTGATTTAATTTCTTTTAAATTAGATGAGATGTATAAAGAAGAGATAAAAACTGTAGATCAGCTAGAAAAAGAAGAGATAGAAAAGGCAATAAAAAAATACGGTAGTAATACTCAAGAAATGAAAAAAGTTGCAGAGGCTTTAAATATAGGTATAGCTACCCTTTATAGAAAGGTCAAAAAGTACAATATAAAATAATAAGAATTTCCTTCGCTTATAAAAATACGAATAAGTGGAGGAATTTTTTTGACTATAATTTGTAAATGTGTTATCTTAGAGTATATGAATATTGGGAGGTGATTATTATTTTAGGAGAAAATATAGTTTTAGATATTGAAAATATGCCAAGAAAAATAATGGATATCTCTTTAGTAGAAGAAAATAAAAGTGACTATACTTTTTTTAAAATAGACGAGGATGAAAATGAAGATAATGATACATTAAAGGCATTAAAACAGACATATGTTACATCGAATTATAAAAATGAAACAATTTTAAACCTACAAAAAGAATTAAACACAAATTCTACAGAGATTTCAAAGGAAATTAAACTAGAGTCTTACAATAAATACAATAATGCACTTGACTTAGCAAATAGACATTACATAACAAAGGCAGTGGAGTTTGTAGAAGAGGCGCTTAGATTAAATCCAAAGGATCCAGATATATTAAATCTAAAAGGTCTTTTATATCTTTTAAAATGCGAGTTTTCTAAGTCATTTGAAAGCTTCTATACAAGTCAATGCTATGGCAACAATGAATTGTCTAGAAAATACGTTACTTTATTATCATCTAAGGATTTTAAAACCTTCTTGGAGAGATACAATCATTCTATTAGATTTATAAACGAAGAGTTAAATGAAGAATCAATAGAAATTTTTGATAGCTTGATATTAGAAGAGCCTGAGCTTATAGAGCCTTATGTAATATCTATACTTCTTTACGATAGAGTAGGAGACGAAAAGAAAAAGATATCTCTACTAGAGGATCTTAGATGTATAGATAAGGATAATCCTATTTTTGAAAAATTCGATGAAAATGGAGAAGTATACACAAATACTGCTCAAGCAAAACAAGATGTAGAGAAAGAAGATAAAAAAGAAAATACAGAAATATCTAAAACAAAACCAAATAAAAACAATAAAAAAGACAAAAAGCATTTTGTTTTATATGCTGTAATAGCTCTATTAGTAGTTGTTATGGGAGCTTTTTATTTGAATAACCAAAGAAAAATCGAGGATTTAAACAATCAAATAAGCTCTAAAGATGAAGAAATAGACCAAAAGGATAAAGAGCTTTCTGAAAAGGAAGAAGAATTAACACAAAAAGAAGAAGAGGAAAAGAAAGCTAAAGAGGAAGAAGAAAAGGCAAAAGAAGAAGCAAAGCAGGAAGAACAAATAATAAAAAAAGGTGCTGAAACTTTATATTTCACAGCAAATGATTATAAAATGGCAGGCGATTATGAAGAGGCTATAAAATATTACAAATATACTTTAAAGGCTACAGATACAAATCAGTTTAGAGCTGATGCAATATACAATTTAGGTCTTTCATATCAAAAATTAGGAAACAATGAAAAAGCCGAAGAGTACTACGAAAGATTTGTAAATACTTATTCAGCTTCAGAAGAGTATTATGATGATGCTTTTTATCATCTTGGAGTTTTATATTATAAAGACGGTAGATTACAAGATGCAAAAAATGCATTTTACACTTTAAGAGCAGAAGATCCTTCTAGCTCTTATAATAATAGCAATGAGGTAAAAGAAATTTTAAGTAAATAAGAAAATCTTTTGTGTTATAAAATAGTAAAATAGCTTTATGAATTAATTTCATGGAGCTATTTTTTTTGAAAAAGTAAAGTATTTCTTTGAAAAATGAACTGTTTTATTTAATTTTCAGAATATTAAATAAAATAAAATGGGCGTTATATAAATAAAAAAATATAAAAAAAAATATTTTATACAAATAATGAATTTAAACAAATATCCCTTTCATTACATGAAAGTTGAACTTAGAAAACCTT
>NZ_JBJDXL010000015.1:4405-8495 GCF_051866655.1 Intestinibacter sp. | reverse complement strand
GACATAATATTGTGGAATATTGGTAAATTATAAAGCCACTACTGGATTATTTTGAATTATATTTCAATAAAAAGTTATTTTGATATAAAAAACAAGAAAAAACATAAAAAAAACTCTGTACAATAAAAGCGTAAAAAGTTATAATATAGTAAATAAAATAAAAATTATATATAAGGAATTGATTATCTGCAAACATATTCCTTTTAATTATGACCTAGGCATAACTAAAAAAAGTGTTATGCTTTTTTTTGCCTAAAATAGCATATCTATATAAAATATTAAAAAAATTCATATCAATTTATTTATATTGCATTGACATATTGTGGTAAGATTCAATCATTGTATAATTTATAATAAGAAAATTTACAATTTAAGGGAGATGATACTATGAAACCAATTGTAGGAGTTATTCCACTTTGGGATGATGAAAAAGAGAGTCTATGGATGTTACCAGGATATATGGATGCATTAGAAAGTAATGGCGCAACTCCGATTATTTTACCTTTATCCACAGATAAAGAAGTTCTAGATAAATGTTTCAATATGGTCGATGGAATTTTATTCACAGGTGGACACGATGTAAATCCAAAATTTTACAATCAAAAAAATGAAATGTGTGGATTATTATGTGATCCTCGAGATGAAATGGAAAAGTATTTATTCACAAAAGCTATAGAAAATGACAAGCCTATTCTAGGTATTTGCAGGGGAATTCAACTGTTTAATGCATTATTGGGAGGAACATTATATCAAGACTTACCAACAGAACATCCTTCAGAAACTAAACACTCTATGAAAAAGCCGTACAATCGAGGAGTACATACTGTGGATATTTTAAAAGATACTCCATTATTTGAAGTAATTGGTGTGGATAAATTATCGGTAAATAGTTATCACCACCAAGCTATAAAAGACCTAGCTCCGAATGTAATTGCAAATGCGGTTTCAGAGGATGGACTAGTGGAGGCTATTACTTTGCCAGATAAAAAATTTGTCATGGCAGTGCAATGGCATCCAGAGTTTTTATGGGAGGATAGTGAAGAAAATGATGTTATAATCAGAGCTTTTGTTAAGGCTATAGATGAATAGTAAATATTTAAAGAAGGTGAATCATTGAAAATAAATAGATTATTTGAAATAGTGTATTTGTTACTTCAAAAAGATAAAATAACTGCTTCTGAGCTTGCAGATAGATTTGAGGTTTCAACTAGAACAATTTACAGGGATGTGGACATGTTATCTTCTGCTGGAATACCTATTTATATGAATAAAGGTAGAGGTGGGGGAATATCTCTTTTACCTAATTTTGTATTGGATAAGAGTGTTTTGACTGAGGAGGAGAAGGAAAATATTTTATCTTCATTGAGTGCTTTTAAATCCGTAGATTTAAGGGATAAAAATGAGCTTTTAGAAAAATTCACGAGCATTTTTGGTGAATCTTATATAGATTGGATCGAGGTAGATTTTTCTTCATGGTCAAACCAAAATGATCAAGCAGACCTTTTTAAAAATTTGAAGAATGCTATCTGTAAAAGAAAATTGGTAACATTTATTTATTCAAATTCCAAGGGCAATAAAGAAGAAAGATATGTCGAACCATTGAAATTATGCTTTAAAGGAGAAGCCTGGTATTTATATGGTTATTGTAGGAAACGTCAAGACTACAGATTTTTTAAACTAATGCGAGTAAAAGATTTAAAAATTACAGAAGAAGTTATAGAGCATACAACATATGGTCAAGTTTTGCACAAAGAAAATAAATATGTGCGAGAACTTGTACATTTAAAATTACATATAGATAAACAGATGGCTTATAGAGTTTATGATGAATTTGAAGATTATAAAAAAACAGAGGATGAAGATTTTATTGTAGAAATAGATTTACCTGATAACCAGTGGATACTTTATTATATATCGACATTTGGACCTTATTGCGAAGTTTTAGAGCCAAAGGAAGTGCGTGAAAAATTAAAGCAACAACTACAAGAAACTTTGAATTTATACAAGTAGAAAATTTAAAATAAGACAAATATATGTCATATTTAAAATACTATAATTATTACATAGAAAATATTACTTTAAAAAAATTTAGGAGGTTTACTATGGAATATGAAATAGTTAATTTAAAAGAAAAAATACTTGTTGGTTTAAGTGCAACAACGTCTAATAGTTCAGAAGATATGGGAAAAGTTATAGGAGGACTATGGGAAAATTTTTATAAAAATGGAATAAATGAAAAATTAAAAAATAGAGTGAATGATTTTTCTATAGGACTTTATTCTGATTACGTTGGAGAAAATTATTTGGTAACAGTAGGTAATGAAGTATCATCTGAAGAAGATGACGAGTTAATAAAAAATTACAATTTGACAAAAAAGATTATTCCAGCAGGAAAATATGCAAGATTTTCTATTCGAGGAAATATGGTGACTGCTGTAGCAGAGGCTTGGCAACAAATTTGGGAAATGAATCTAGATAGAAGCTTTGTTGCAGATTTTGAGGAATATAAAAATGCAGAAATCGATGATGCAGAGATTGATATTTATGTATCATTAAAATAAAAAATAGAGGTCTATCGCAAGTTTTTTTGCGACAGCCTCTTATTTATTTTTAAACAAAAACTTCTGTTTTTTTAGGTTCAGTTTTAGCGATTAATTTACCATTTTTATAAGAAGCTAAAACAGGTTCGTCGTAGTTTAATGCGTCATAATAATTTTTAGCATTCATTATTACAAAGCTAGCATCATTACCTTCCTTGATACCATATCCATCGCCAAGGTGAAGAGTACGAGCAGCATTAGTTGTCACGAATTTATATGAATTCATTATTTCTTCATATCCTAGCATATGACCTGCATATAGTCCCATAAAAACAGCATCACGCATACTTGCGTTGCCAAGTGGATTCCATGGATCGAAAATATCGTCATTTCCGAAAGAAACATTGCATCCTTCTGCAGTAAGCTCTTTAACACGAGTAAGACTTCTGCGTTTAGGATATGTATCTACACGACCACCTAAGTGCATATTGACACAAGGGTTAGCTACGAAGTTAATGCCAGACATTTTTAATAAACGCATTAAACGAATCATATAGGCATTATTGTAGCTGTGCATTGCAGTAGTATGAGAAGCAGTAACCATATCTCTCATACCAGTTTCATAAGCTCTTGTTGCTAGAGTTTCTAATCCTCTAGAAGCCTCATCATCTATTTCATCACAGTGTACATCGATAAGCTTGTTGTATTTTTGAGCTAATTCAAAGCATATATTTAGAGATTCTACACTATATTCACGAGTGAATTCAAAGTGAGGAATTGCACCTGCTGCATCTGCTCCCATTTTTAGCGCTTCCTCTAGCAATTCTTTACCTTTTGGGTAGCTTAGAATACCATATTGAGGGAATGCAACTATTTGGATGTTTATAAAATCCTTTACTTCTTCACGAAGCTCTAAGATAGCTTCTAATGCAGTTAATTTAGGGTCGTTTATATCTACATGAGTACGAACGTGTTGAACACCATTAGCAGCTTGCATACGAACCACTTTGTTTACACGATTTTTTACGTCTTCTTTAGTAAGGAATTCTTTTCTTTCCTCCCATCTTTCTATACCTTCAAATAGAGTCCCGCTCATATTCCAACGAGGTTGACCAGCTGTCAGACAAGTATCTAGATGTACATGTGATTCCACAAAAGGAGGTAAAATTAATTTATCAGTACAATCTACAACCTCTTCTCCAGGACGAGCTTCTAGATTTGCTCCTATTTGTTCAAATTTACCATCAGTAACACGAATATCTATAGCTTCTACAGAATTTTCAATATGTCCATTTTTAAATAGCATGATTAACCCTCCTTATTATCTTTTGAAAAAATTTGTCCTACAAAGTAACAAACTGCGGCTATTACCATAGCATTAATAGCAGCTATGCCCCATTGTAATGTGTTGGCAACTACAGCACCAATGACAATACCTAATACATTAAACCAATTTACAACTGGTAATTTGCGTTCGCCATCATATTTTTGGCGATTTTTAAAGAAATCTAAAATTACTATGATACCTATTGGAGGTAGGGCGCAGTTTA
>NZ_JBJDXL010000015.1:0-4305 GCF_051866655.1 Intestinibacter sp. | reverse complement strand
TTTTTAAAGAAATCTAAAATTACTATGATACCTATTGGAGGTAGGGCGCAGTTTAATATATTTAACCAACCAGTGAAGTTCCAATATAGCCAAATAGCTAGTGCAGTACCAACTATACCAGCAATCCAAGTAGTAAGCTTCATACGAGCACCAGTTATATTAGAAAGTGCTAAACCACCAGTGTATAAAGCATTGTTATTTGTTGTCCAAATATTAGCACCTAATACTATTAGAGCAGGAATAGCAAGTCCTTGTGCAATCATAACATAGAATATATCGTCTTTACCTGTGAATGCACCACCTACTGCACCGAAGCAGAACATAAGAGTATTTCCTAAGAAGAAAGCAATTACAGTAGTCCATACTGCAACCTTGTTGTTCTTAGCAAAACGTATAAAGTTAGGTGTTGCAGTTCCTCCAGATATAAATGAACCGATAACATAGCCTATACCAGTGAATAGAGTTATTTGTCCAGCTGATTGATTAAATATAGTAACTAGACCACCACCTTCAGTAGTTGCTCCGAACATAGAATAAACACCTAGAATTACTATCAAAGGAACCGAAATTGTACTTACGACTTCTAATGCTTTCATACCAGTTGCAGCGGTTGCAGTCATTAAAAGACCAGCTATTATAGTAAGTACCCATTCATTTATACCTAATAATTGAGCTGCAGGAATTGAAAACATTGCAACCCCAACACCAAACCAACCAATTTGAGTAAATCCTAGCACGAATGATGACAGATAAGATCCCTTTTTACCAAATGCATTACGGCATAAAAGATCCATATTCATACCAGTATCTGAACCAATATAGGCTAATAGACCACAATATGCAGATAAAATTATACCACCTATAACACAAGACAAAATAAAATTCGTAAGGTCTAAGCCATTACCTAATTTACTACCAACACTCATGCTGGCAGAGAAGAATGTGAAGCCGAGCATTACAAAGAACATACTACGAAAACCTTTTCTCGCGGAATCTGGTACTCTTTCTAATGAAAAGTCAGCATCTTCAGATGTTACTTTTTTGTTTTTAGTTTCCATAAAATCTCCCCTTCTTTATTTATTTGTATTTTGATTATATGTAGGAATACATATCCATCCCTAAATTTAAGTCTATCAAAATAATAAAAAAAATAATAGGAGTATCTTGTAAAAAATGTAATTTTGAGATTTATAATATAAATAAAGTATTATTAGGAGGGGTTGCTATGACAGAGGAAGAAAAAATATTTGCTGGAAAGCTATTTGATGCTAGAACAAAGGAATTAAAGGATATAAAACACAAGGCGCATATTCTTTGCCAAAAATTTAATACAATGGATGAATACGATGAAGATAGATTGCCGATAATAAAAGAATTTATAGGAAAAATCGGGGAAAAATATTATTTCCAAGGACCTATACAATTTAATTACGGAACACATACCTTTATAGGTGAAAATTTCTTCTCAAATTTTAATTTAATGGTTATGGACGATGCGAGAATCTACATAGGCGACAATGTTATGTTTGGTCCAAATGTATCATTGATGGCGACAAATCACCCACTAATCGCTCAGGAGAGAATAGCTATGAAATATCCAGATGGACATGTATCTATGTCTGAATTTGCAGATGAAATTCATATAGGAAATAACGTATGGTTGGCGGCAAATGTAGTAGTTTTAGGTGGAGTTACGATAGGAGATAATGCTGTAGTCGGAGCAGGAAGTGTAGTAACAAAAGACATACCAGCTAATTACCTTGCTTATGGAGTTCCATGTAAGCCAGTAAGAGAAATCACAGAAGAAGATTCAAAGATGCATTTACTTTAAATTATTAAAAAGTACATATAAATAAATAGCGCCCTAAGTACGTTTAAGGGCGCTGATATTTTTATGCATATATTATAAGCAATCCAACTGCCATTCCTATAATAGTTGAAAATGCTGGTAATTTGCTTCGATAAAGTAAAATTGCTTGAGGTAATATTTCTCCAAACACGACGTATAGCATAGCACCACTTGCAAAGCAAAGACTAAGTGCAAGTCCCAAAGGTCCAATATCACCTATAACATAACCAAGTAATCCACCTATAATAGTAGGAACACCACTTAGAGCAGTTATTAATATTGCTTTTGGTTTAGGCATACCACCGCTGATTAATGGAACAGCAACTGCCATCCCCTCTGGTATATTATGAAGTCCAATAAGTACAGATAAAATTAACGCTGAATTTACTAATACACCATCAGTATTTGCAAAGGATGCCCCTATTGTCATGCCCTCTGGTATATTGTGAAGCGCGATTGCACATGCCATAACTACACCAGCTATAAATAAAGATATAGAGTTATCCTTTTTCTTAATATGTTCATTTAAATGATTGCTATGTATTAATTCGTCTAATGCATCAGCCGTTTGAGGATGATTTGAATCAATATGTGGAACCTCAGGATTAGTACGTTTATCTATTAAATAGTTTAATAAATATACGATTGCTACACCGAGAAGTATTGTTAATATAATAATATTTATATTAGTTTTTGTTTCAATTGCACTTAAGACTAAGTCGAAGCAGACAATGCTTATCATTACACCGCCTGCAAAGCTTAGAAGTAAGCTTACTGTTCGGCTAGAGTCTTTTTTAAATAAAGCACCTACAATTCCACCCAATCCCGTTCCAACAGCACCTGCAATAGTTGTAACTAAAATTAGAGTTCCTATATTTCCCATGGTTGATCCCCCCTAAAATTTGAAAATATAATGTATCATTATTAGTTTTGTAATACATATGGCGTTATATCATAAAAAGTATAAGTAAGTTTTTGTCATATGTTTGAAAAAATTGCATTAATTTAGTATTATAAGACTTTTTTATTATAACATAGTATTAATATAAATAAACATATAGGATTGAATTTTATATGAGAATATAATATAGTATAATATTTAATAAGAAAATAAAAATACTAATAAAAATGATATAATAATAAATAAATTATTTTCAAAAATGAATTTATAGGATATAGAAAGGAGAAAATGCTATGGAAAAGGAATTATGGTCAGATCGTAAGAGAGTACTTTTTTTTGGACTACCACTTAGCTTTACGACATATCGTCTAACAAGTAACCGTCTTTTTATAAATTCGGGGCTTTTAACTCAAACACAAGATGAGGTTAGATTATATAGAATAACAGATGTATCTTTAAGCAGAACTTTAATGCAGAGAATTTTTGGACTAAGTACAATTCATTGTAATTCTAGTGATAAAACATTAGGTAATTTTGATATTGTAAATGTAAAAGACGGAGAAAATGTAAAAGAATTGTTATCGCAAAGTGTTGAACAAGAAAGAATAGCTAGAAGAGTTTATACTAGAGAAAATATGGTTGATGCAATTGATGATGATGTAGATAATGATTAGAAAAATGAGAATTATCGTTTCACCTGCCAAGAAGATGAATGTAAGTGATGATATTTTTGAATATAGAGATATGCCTATATTTTTAGATAAAGCTGAAGGACTCAAGAATTATATAAAAAATTTATCTTATGATGAATGTAAATCTATATGGAAATGCAATGATAAAATTGCCGAATTAAACTACAGTAGATTTCAAAATATGAACTTAAAGGAGCGACTAACTCCAGCAATATTTTCATATGAAGGTATTCAGTATCAGTATATGGGAGTTAAGGTTTTAGATGAAAGCTCACTTGAGTATCTTCAAGAGCATCTTAGAATTTTATCTGGATTTTACGGCATATTGAGACCACTTGATGGAGTAGTTCCATATCGACTTGAAATGCAGGCAAAGCTAATAAAGCATCAGAATAAAAATTTATACGATTATTGGTCTGATCAAATAGCAGAGCAGTTGTTTTCTGAAACTGATTTAATAATAAATTTAGCTTCAAAGGAATATAGTAAATGCATAGAAAAATATCTGCCTAAGAATGAAATTAGTATAATAAATACTAAAAAAGGTGCATATAATAAAAAAATTGAATTTGTAACATGTGTCTTTGGAGAATTAAAGGATGACAAGGTAGTTGAAAAGGGAACGATTGTAAAAATGGCTAGAGGTCAGATGGTAAAATATTTGGCAGAAAATAATATTACTAGCTTAGAAGAATTAAAAAAATTTAATAGTATGGGTTATAAATACAGCGAAGCTAGATCTGAGAAAAATAATTACGTATTTATAAAAGAGTAATTGACAATTTAATTTGAGCTATTTTATAATTAGATTGCATTTTTAAAATTGAATAGCTCCTATGAGGGAGTAGTTTGCGGCGGAGCCG
>NZ_JBJDXL010000014.1:0-8498 GCF_051866655.1 Intestinibacter sp. | reverse complement strand
AAGCTAAAATTCCACAATATATTTTAGATGAAATCAAAAAAGACAATGGAGATCTTACAGAAAGAGACAAAGAAGGTTGGTTAGGAGAATTTGATTATACATATATGTCAGGGTGGATGTACTGTGTAAATAATAAATTCCCTAATTACGGTGCTAGCTCATATAAACCTAAAGATGGCGACATAATACGCTGGCAATTTACTGTTTGGGGTTATGGAGCTGACATATGTGATAATAGTGAATGGGGTCAACCAGCTTATTTAAACTATGCAAATAGAGATAAGCTTACACAAAAGATTGCTGAAATAAATAGTGCTAGCAATAAAAATAAATTATTATCTAATAGCACAGTTAAAAATGCTTACAACAATGCTATAAATATTCTAGAAGATATGACATCAAGCCAATCTAAGGTAGATAAAGCATATAATGAATTAACTAGCGCAGTAAATGAAGCATCGCAAAATCCAACACCAACTGTTAAAGCTGTTGAAGGATTTAAAGTGACAGGAGCGACTGCATCAAAAATAAATTTAGCATGGAACAAAGTAGATGATTGTACCGGATACAAAATTTACAGATATTATTCAAGTAGTGACAGTTTTAAATTAATAAAAACTATAGACAGCAAAAATACACTTACTTATGAAAATACAGATAGAATATCTGCAACTACTTACAGATATAAAATAAGAGCGTATAAGGTAGTAGATGGAAAGACTATATACTCTGATTACTCAAATGAAATAAAGGCTACTACAAATCCTCTTAAACCTAAATTTGTATCTAGTACTGCAAAAACAAATAGCGTTACTTTAAACTGGAACAAAACATCGAGAGCAGATGGATATGAAGTTTATAGATACAGTACAACTAGTAAAAAATACAGCCTTATAGGTGAAACTAATGCAAATACAACTACTTATAATGATTCAGGTAGAAGTTCTGCAACTAGTTACACATATAAAATAAGAGCATATAAATTAGTAGATGGTGTAAAACATTATTCAAACTACTCAGATAGCTTAAAGGTCGTAACTAAACCGCTTACACCGGTGGTTACATTAAAATCAACTGTAGCAGGAAAGGTAACAGTTACATGGAGTAATACAAGTAGCAGAGCGACAGGATATAAGGTTTATATGGCCACATCAAAAACAGGAACATATAGCTTAATAAAAACTACTACATCTAAGAGCTACACAAAAACAGGATTGACTAAAGGTAAGACTTATTACTTTAAAGTAAGAGCATATAGAACTGTAGATGGAAAAAATATTTACAGCGATTATAGTACTATAAAATCTATAGTAGTTAAGAAATAATCTAAAATAATAATCAACCCTTAAAGTAAAAATATATCAAATAAAAATTGACTGTTAAACAACATGTTTTCAGTCAATTTTTGTTTTTGAATATAGTGAATTAAAAGATGTATTTTAAGTAGTAGTACTTATATTAAAAGTAGTAGTACTAAGTAGTAGCACTAAAATCATACTTTTTGATAGCTTTCTTTAAATTATAATTATATTAATAAACAAATATGGGGGGAAGAAGATGAAGGAATTATTTAGAAATTTTAAAAAGATCGCAACATCGTTTTTGGCTATATGCCTAATCTTATCGATGTTACCTTTACAAGTATTTGCCGCAGATACAACTACAGATGAAAATATTACTGTACAAGTATCTGTAGAAAATAATATTTTTTTAGAGGATGCCGGAAATGGAGCTCCTGCATTTACAGGCGAGCTTGTAAGTACTACAGTAGAGGTTCCTAAAGGAACAAGTGGACTTGACGCTTTCAAAAAAGCACTTGATAAAGAAAAAATCGAGTACAAAGAAAGCGGCGGTTATGTTTCTAGTATAGGTGGTTTATCAGAATTCGATGGTGGAAGTGCAAGTGGATGGATGGTTACAATTAACGATTGGTTTACAAACACAGGAATTGGTGATCAAGTAGTAGAAGATAATGATGAAATCAGATTCATGTACACTTGCAATTATGGAGAAGATTTAGGTGGTTCTTGGAACAATAATGATAAAACCTTAAAAGCCTTGAAGACAGATGTAGGTACTTTATCACCAGAGTTTTCAAGTGATGTTAAAGAATACGAATTAAAGGTCCCAGAAGGTACAAAACAAGTAGTAGTTACACCAACAGCTACAAATAAAAATTTCCAAGTAAGAGCGAGTGTAGGCGATACTGAATACAAGAGAATTCAAGCTATACCAGTGCAAGATGGAACTGTTATAACTGTAAAATGTGGAGATCCAGATTGGCCAAGTATGAATGGTGGAAGCTATGGAGATGCTGATAAAATACCAGCTGAAACTTACAAAATAACAGTAGCAGAAGAAAAATCATCAAGTGAAGATATCGAAGGTAACTATGGTGAAACAATAGATACTGTACCAGATGACTTTGCAAACGATTTATGGCTACAATACGATTTTAAAGAATTAAAATCTGGAGATACTGCTACTATATACCCAAGAAGGGTTCCACAAATAATAGACAATCCAATAAGTAACAATATAACAAGACCTGATTTTAACTTTGAAATAATAAAAGGTGACAGTATTACTTTAGATACAACAAAAACTACTGACAAAGCTACAGTAACAGCAGTTAAAGAAGGAACATCAATAGTAAAGGTTACTTACGACGTTGTAGGAGATAACGGTGCATCATCAATAGTAAATACAGCATACGTTGTATACGATGTAATAGGAGATACTGACACAGGGATAACTATAGACTCTAACATAACATTGACATCTTACGACACTATATATTACACAGAAGGAAAATCTGTAGATTATACAATAAATCCTACTGTAGAAGGTGCAGATGAAGTAAAAGTTACATGTAATGGAAAAACTATAGAAAAAACTGATGATGGATATGTTCTTCCACTTGAAAATAGAAGTAATATAATAGGAATAATAGCCAAAAACGACAAGGGAACAAAGAAATACTATAAAGTAATAGATGCTAGAAAAATAGAAATATCAGTAGTCAATGCGAGCAGAGAAGGAGAAGAACTACAAGCTGGCGATACTGCAAAAATTAGCTTCAAAGGTATTACACATCCAGTATATAAATTAGCTACTATATATAACCCAACTTGGCTTCAAGAATCATGGGGAAATAAAGGTACTTTTGTTGAATATACAAATGATATAGTAGGTACTGTTAAAGGATATTGTAAACAATACGATTTAGCTACTAATAATACTATTACAGTCACTTTTGATAAAGAAGGAAGCTATAAATTTACATCAGGTAGAATATTTACTCAATGGTGGGGTAGCGAGCTTGGTGCAGATAAGGGTGAAGAAGGAAAAGGAGATCCGAACTTAAGTGCTCCTCAAAATGAAAGATACTTCTCATCTATGCCTGATTTTACAATAGATGTAAAAGAGAAAGATCCAACTGTAACATTTGATGCAGATAATGGTACTGATAAAATAGTTAAATCAGTTAAAAAAGGAGAAATATTAGATTATACTCCTGAAGTTCCAACTAAAGATGGATATACTTTTGTAGGATGGTACTTTGACACTGACGATACAACTACAAAATATCAATTAGGTGCTACATATACAGAAGATGTAACATATAAAGCTAAATGGGCTCATGTAGAAATGCTAGGAGCACAAGGCAAATTAGTAGTAGATGGCAAAAGTGGTATAAGATTTGGTACTAAGATATACGATGACGGAGATGAAATAGTAGAAAAAGGTACTTTAATCATACCAGCTAATTTATTAGAAGAAGGACAAGCTTTAACATTAGATAATAAAAAAGCTGCTAGAAGTATAGGTAAGGTAAATTACGAAGTAAATAAAGAAGAAAACTATGTAACTTATTTAGGAACAATAATAAATATACCAGAAACTCAATTTGATAGAGAAATGACAGCAGCATCTTATGTAATATACAAAGACAAAGTTGGTAATGAATATAAAGTTTATTCTCAATATCCAAATAAATCTACATCAGTTTATAAGCTTTTAGGAAATAGTGTTGATTGGGATAATGAATGGTAAATCATACGAGTATAAATTTATAAAAATTATTTTAAAAAATTAAAATAAAATTTTAAAAAGGGATATGAAATAGATTAAAATCTACTCCATATCCCTTTATTACTTTAAAAAATAAGTAAAGTGGTACTACTAGTAGTATAAAAGTGCTATATAAGTGTATAGCACTAAAATCATACTTTTTAAAAAGGTCTTCTAAAGTATAATTGTGTTAGAGAAATATATATAAAATTAGGATAAATTGGAGAAATATGTCTAGTTTATTTTATACTTCTGTTATTTCTAAAATAAAATTGACATTAATACTGAAAATGGAGGTGATATGACAAATAAATCTCATTTATTGTTAATAAAAATAGAAAGGAGTAAAAAAATGGGAAAAATAAAAAACAAATTTTTAAGTCTTATTCTTGCATTGTGTATGGTAGTTGCTTCGATGCCAATAGCTAGTTTTGCAAATATAGCTAGTGTTGCTGATGCTGCATCAAGAGCAATGTACTACACAGTGGAAAAATATGACGCTGACGGTAATGGAACTATGATGGTTGCACCAACAAGTACAATGAACTGGAGTGGTAGATATGGTACAACTTTCATAAAATCTCTTTTAGGAGATAATGTTCAACTAAGCAATGATGCAGTTACTGCTATCAAAGATGATAGCCAAGAGGATGGTTGGCTAAATAATGGTGATTTAGTCGATGGATCACAATGGTATGTTGTAGCTGATAAAGAAGCTTACTTAGATACATCATATTTTTATGCAAGTGATGTAACTGTAATTCGTTTTATTTATGTTCCAGGTAATGATTTAAGCAAGGCAGGTTTGACTTCTGAAGGTCTTAGCTGGGGTGTAGATGCTAAGGTTATACTTGATAGAAGCGAATTAATCAAGACTGTTTCTGAATACAATGCTTCAGAACTTGGCGGAAACAGATTAAAGGCTTACAATGCAGCTATTGACATGATTTTAAATACAAAGGATGCAACAGCTGATACTGTAGAAGAAGCTAGACAAAATCTTATCAATGCGACAGATTCTGCTACAGGAATTACACTTCCAGATGAAAGTGTAAGCATCTATGCTGGTGAAAGCTATGAAGTAAAACCAGTACTAGATCCTCTAGGAAGTACAGACAAATTAACTTGGAAATCTAGTGATGAAGCTGTAGCGACAGTCAGTAACGAAGGTGTTGTAAAAGGTGTTGGCGCTGGAGAAGCAACAATTACTGTAACAGCCGAAAACCCAGATGTAAAAGCAGAACTTAAAGTAACTGTATCTGATGTCAACGGTGTTTCACTTACAGCTCTTACTGGAACAGAAGTAGAAGCACAGTCTGGTGAACTTCAATTCCTTGCATCAGTAGATCCTTCAGATTGGGATGGAAATATTGAATGGAGTGTTAGCGACCAATCAATTGCAACAGTTACTGAAGAAAGCACTAATAAATTAATGGCAACTGTCAAGGGATTAAAAGAAGGTAAAGTAACTCTTACAGCAAAAATAGGTTCAAAGGAAGCATCACAAGAAATTACAATAAAAGAATATCAAGGACCATATGTTTATTTTGAATATGCTGATGGAAGAAAACAACTTTTAGATGACGATGATACTATTACTTTAACATGTTTAGATGAAGGTAAATTTGTTGTTGGTAGATCAAGCGGAACTACTACATGGAGTGGTGGTAGCGACTTTGTAACTTCTATTCAAGGTGGAGATGATTTATCATATTGGACTTTTATCAACAAAGAAACTGGTAAATGGAGTCCATGGGATACTAGAAAATTAACAATAACAGTTGATTCAGGTGGATGGTCAAAAACATTTACTGTAAATTGTGTTTCTAGTGGAATCACAGAATTAAAAACTTATGTAGGTGATAAGGAAGTTTCATTAGATAATCCTTATGAATCTGAAGGTCGAGTAAGTGGTGTTCCAGTTACAGTAAAGGGTAGAAAAGCAGATAGCGATGAATGGATTACTATTCCAGCTCAAGCACTACATTATGATACAAGTGATACAACTTACAATATAAGATGGCTAGGCAATCAATTAGTTCTTACTGCTGGTGGTCAAGCAACAATGTCAGTTTTCATGCGTGATAACTGGAGCGTTAAAGCACAATTTATTGCAAAATGTAACTATGTACCATTGACTGGATTTACTATTGAAACTCCAGAAACTTTCACTATTACTGGTGAAAAAGACTTTATGACTGGTAATTACTATGGTTTAGGACTTTATACAGATAATCTTAAGATAACATATACACCAAGTAATGCAACTAATAGAAATTTAAATTGGGAAGCATTGACACCAGATATCGCAACATTTACTACAGAACATAATGCAGGTATTGTTCCTAAAAAATGCGGTACTGCGAAATTTAAGGTTACTAGTGCAGATAATTCTGAACTTGTACAATATGTAACTGTTAAGTTCTTATATCAAAAACCATTAGAAAAAGCAGAACTTGAAACAACAGAATATGAAATGAAGGTTGGCGATACACAAGAATTAAACATAACAACTACACCTTCTGATGCAACAGAAAAAGGTTTCACATATACTTATGACAACGAAGGTATCGTTGAAATTAAAGATGGTAAAATTGTAGCAAAGAAAGCAGGAACAGTTAAGGTTACAGGACAACCTTTAGATGATACACAAGGCTGCAACAATATCGAATTTACTGTTACAGTTACAGGTGATATAGTTGAACAAGACGACCCTACAGCAACAATTAAGGCAGCTATTGAACATGGTCTTAATTACATATCAATTCAAAGTATGAGTAAATACGGAGATGAATGGAATATATTCACAACTCTTCGTGCAGGAGGATCTATTTCTGAAGAAAATAAATCTTCATACCTTGAAAGTACTGAAAAGGCTGTACAAGAAGGATTATCTCAACCAACAGATTACGCACGTGTTATATTGACATTAGGGGTTTTAGGTGAAGATCCAACTAACTTCGGTGGTGTAAACTTGATCGAAAAATTATACAACTGGAAAGGTTTAGATGAATTAACTTCTAACCAAATTTCTTGGACATTATTAGCTTTAGATAGTAAAGACTATGAAATTCCAGCAGATGCTAGATGGAGTAGAGACGATTTGATTAGAATGTGTCTAGAATTCCAAGACGAAAGTGGAGGATTCATGTTAACAGGTACTCCAGATGTAGATATGACAGGTATGATTATGCAAGCATTAGCACCTTACAACAATGATGAACATCAAGAAGTACAAGAAGCATTTGCAAAAGCATTAACTTGGCTTCAAGGACAAATGACAACAGAAGCAGGTTTTGCAGAAAATTCTTCTTCTAATGAAAACAGCTGTACAACAGCACAAATATTAACTGCATTATCAGTAGCAGGTATTGATCCACTAGATGGAAACAATGGATTTACTATTGGTAAGAAAAACATGGTAACTAATTTATGGGGATACAAAGCAGACCAAGGATTTTACTGGGATAAAACAGTAGATACAAAAGGCAATGCTATGGGTACTCAACAAACAACTTATGCATTTGAAGCTTATCGTCGTTACAGAGCAAATGAAAATTCACTATATGATTTAACAGATGTTCCTACAAAAGTAGATAAAGTAACAGTTAAGTTTGATGCAGATAATGGTGAAGACATAATAACTAAGGAAGTATCAAAAGGACAAACTTTAGACTCAGTGCCACAAGCTCCAACTAAAGATGGATATACATTTGTAGGTTGGTATACTGATACTGATGATACAACTACAGGATTTAAAGCAGATGCTACTTATGAAAATGATGTTACATATAAAGCTAAATATGCTCACGTAGAGATGTTAGGAGCACAAGGTAGATTAGTAGTCGATGGTAAGAGTGGTATAAGATTTGGAACTAAGTTATACGATGACGGTGATAAAATAGTAGAAAAAGGAACTCTAATACTTCCTGTAAATCTATTAACAGAAGGAGAAGCTTTAACACTAAGTACACCTAAAGTTGCTAAATCAGTTGCAAAAGCATTATACGAAGTAAATGAAAAAGAAAACTATGTAACTTACTTAGGAACAATAATTAATATACCAGAAGCTCAATTTGACAGACAAATTACAGCTGCATCTTACGTAATTTACCAAGATAAATCAGGTAACGAATATACAGTATATTCACCATATGCTAATGGTTCTACATCAGTTAACGATATTTTAGGAAAAATTGCTGAATAATAAAGAAATCTATATAAATATTAAATGACAACAAAAGGGATATAAAATAAAGTAAAATTTATTATATCCCTTTTATAGAGAGGATAAAAAAATGAAGAAAAAACTATTATCTATGTTAGTTTCTTTTATGATGATGTTCAATTTATTGACACCATTTGCAGCATATGCAGAAGAAACTACAGAGGGATCACAAGAAAACTACATAGTTTTTGATGTG
>NZ_JBJDXL010000013.1:0-1934 GCF_051866655.1 Intestinibacter sp. | reverse complement strand
ATGAAGATCTTAATTGGACAAATGAAGACAGTCGTGTATCTAGAGAACATGAAAACGAAAATCAAAGGGATGTAGCGCTTGTGTCTACAGAAGTTGATAATTGGGATTCTTATGACACTGTATTTATTGGATACCCAATTTGGTGGGGAATTGCTGCATGGCCAGTAGACAGTTTTATAGAAAACAATGATTTTACAGGAAAGACAGTGATTCCATTTTGTACTTCAGCTTCATCAGGTATTGGAGAGAGTGGAAAATTATTAGCTGACATTGCTGGTACAGGTGATTGGCAAGATGGTCAGAGATTTAGCTCAGGGGAATCTGAATCAGAGATACAGGAATGGATAGACGAATTAGGATTTAATAAGTAAGATTCATTTAAAATTTTTTCATTTTAAATTCATTTCAAATGGGTATAATCTAAAATGTAGAATATTTTGGAGGAAGTGTTATAAAATGGAAAAATTCGAAATAAGAGTTAATGCACCAGAAGGCATAGTTGTAAGTGAAAAGGAAAAAAATGCTTATATAGAACATATTAAAAAAAATAACCCTCAAAGACAAATAGAATGGGTGGAAATAGCTATCGATGATGAAGGCTTTGCTAATCTTACTTATTCACTAGCACCAGTTGAATTTGAAAGAATCAGAAGAATCACAGGATATCTAGTTGGTACTACAGATAAGTGGAATGACGGCAAAAAAGCAGAGCTTAAGGATAGAGTAAAACATTCATGCAGTTGTTGTTAGAAATAGGAGCTAAGGCTCCTATTTTTTGTACTTTTAAAATTAAATGCCATACGATTTTAATATTGTATCTAAATATTTGCTGTGATAGTCTTAAATAAAGAGAGGGGGAAGGGTTATGCCTGTAAATTCTTTTGAAAATTATCCTATGAGCTGGAGACCTAAGCTAAAAAGGGGAAAGAAGGCTCTGTATTTAACTATAGCAAAGCAATTAGAAGATGATATAAAGGCGGGAATAGTTTTGCCGGGGACTAAGCTACCTCCACAGAGAGAGCTTGCAGATTTTTTAGATGTCAATGTGAGTACTATTTCTAAAGCTTTTAAACAATGTGAATTAAAGGGCTTGCTGACTGCGACTATAGGCAGTGGAACATTTGTGTCCTATGATGCTACTACTAATTCGTATATAATGCCGAGGAATAATGATTTTGAGCTTATTGAAATGGCATCTATATTACCGGATTTAAATTCGAGTCAGGAGATTGTAGAAAAATTAAAGGAAATATCCTTAGAGCCTGATGTTGGAAATTTATTTACCTATGGAAAGCCAGATGGAGCTCTATGGCAGAGGGAGGCTGCCGTAGAAATAATAAAAGAAGCAGGTTACGAGACTACAGAGAACAAAATTTTGTTCAGCAACGGTGGACAAAATGCCTTGACTGCAATTTTATCAGGAGTATTTAAATCAGGGGACAAAATCGGTGTGGATCCACTTACATATCCAGGTATGAAAACTGCAGCGAAAATGCTCGGAATACAGCTAGTTCCTATAAGCCAGCAAAATGGTGAGATGAGCAAGGAAGGCATTTTATACGCTTGCCAACAAGAAGGCATAAAAGGGCTTTACATCATACCAGATTATCAAAATCCGACGACTCACATCGTGAGTGACGAGTGCAGAAAAATGATAGCCGAGGTCGCAGAAGAAAAGGATCTAATAGTAATAGAAGACTCTATCTACAGCTTTTTATTGGAAAATCCTAGAAAATCAGTCGCAAGCTATGCACCAGATAATGTGATTTACATATATAGCTTATCGAAAACTGTAGCACCTGGACTTAGATTGGGATATATAGTATCTCCATTAAAGTACAAAAAGGACTTATTCAACGCTTTATACAATATGAATATAACAGTGTCGCCATTTATGCTGGAAATAGCATCTAGGATGATAGTTTCCAAATCTA
>NZ_JBJDXL010000012.1:0-1946 GCF_051866655.1 Intestinibacter sp. | reverse complement strand
TAGCTTTACAAGTGTGACTATACCAGAAAATGTGACTAGCATAGGAAGCTCTGCATTTTTATACTGTGAAGCACTTAAAAGTATAAGTATACCAGACAGTGTGACTAGTATAGGAAAATACGCTTTTCACAGCTGTAGCAGTCTTGAGAGTATAACTATTCCAAAGGATGTAGAGAGTATAGGAGAAGACAGCTTTTATGGATGCAGCAAGCTACAAGCTATATATGTAGATGATGAAAATACTGCTTTTAAAAGCATTGACGGTGTTCTTTTCTCAAAGGATCTAAGTAATTTAATTGTTTTTCCAGCTGGAAAATTAGATACTGCTTATACGATTCCAAGTGGAGTTAAAAATATAGCAAAGAAAGCCTTTTGTAAATGTAATAATCTCGTAAGTGTAAATATACCAGATGGTGTAACGACTATAGGCATAAGTGCATTTCAAGCTTGCGAAGGTCTGACAACTGTAGCTATGCCAGATACTGTAACTAGCATAGGTAATTCAGCATTTAAGGAATGTGCTAGCTTGACAAATATAAATATTTCTGAGGGCTTGACAATTATAGGAGATAGTGTTTTTTATAGCTGCACCTCTTTAGAAAATGTGACTATTTCAGAAAGTGTTACAACTATAGAAAGTTATGCTTTTGAGGACTGTAGTAGCTTGACAAAGATAATTATTCCAAAAGGAGTGACTAGCATAGATGAAGACGCATTTTTTGGATGCGACAATCTAACTATATACGGCTATCCAGAAAGCTATGCAAAAACTTATGCAAGCGATATGGAAATACCTTTTGTTGAATTAAAAGAAAATGTTCGTATTACATTTGATCTAAATAATGGAAAAGAACCTATAATCAAAGAAATCGAAAAATATTCATCACTAGATTACACTCCTGAAAATCCAACTAAAGACGGGTATGTATTTGTCGGCTGGTTTAAAGATGTAGATAATATAACTACAGAATACAAAAATAATCAAGCTTATAATAAAAATGTAACATATACAGCAAAATACGCCCATGTAAGTATGTTAGGAGCACAGGTTAAAGCCGTAGTAAACGATATGAGCGGTATAAGATTTGGTACTAAAATCTACAATGATGGAGATGAAATAGTAGAAAAAGGTACATTGATACTTCCATATAATTTATTAGCAGATGGAGAAGCTTTGACATTAGATACTCCAAAGGTGGCTAGATCTATAGGCAAGGTAAATTATGAGGTTAATGAAAAGGAAAATTATGTAACTTATTTAGGGACAATAGTTAATATAAAAAGAGCTCAATTTGATGCGGCGCTTACAGCAGCTTCTTATGTGATTTATAAAGATAAGGTTGGGAATACTTATACAGTTTATTCTCCTTATAAGAATGGTTTTACTAGTGTGAATAAATTATTTGGGAAATAGAAAAGTTTGATAAAAAAATAAGAACCCTAGCAAATCCGCTCTCTAGGGTTCTCTAATTAAAATATATTATAAAAAGGGGTATTAGGGAATATATTTCATAACATATAGAAAACTATATCCAACTAAAAAATATCAATTTTGCTATATGCCATAAGAAAATCTACTCTAAAAGTTTTTAGACGTATTGATTTTCTTATTTTATTTTGGGGAGTAATTTCAGTTATCGGGGAATAACTGTATATTTATAATAACAAATATCGACAAATTTCGCAACAAAAATAATTGAATTTATTGATGGTAAATAATGTAATATAAAATTAAATTATAAAAAATATAAAACTAGGGAGTATAAATTTTATATTTTATTAAAAAAATATTACAAAACACTTAAGATTACCTATCTTACAAATTTGTATTTTTATTTATTCTTATTTCATTGTATAATTTATATATCGAGAAGGAGGAAAAAATGGCTGAGAATAATGTAAATAAAATACGAAGAAGAAAAGTTAGCTCAACTAATTTAAAAAAC
>NZ_JBJDXL010000011.1:0-1947 GCF_051866655.1 Intestinibacter sp. | reverse complement strand
ATTAGGAAAATCTAGTGCAACTACGAAAGAGTTTGTAAAAAAAGAATATCAAGATTGGATAAAGTACATAGATGAAGTAGTAACACCTAGACTTGACTATGGAAAAGGAAAGGGAGCTTTCAATACGGCAGCATTTTTGTTCGCTAAGAAAAAAGCTATACTTGTGAAATTGGAAAGTACAATAAAATCTCTATTCGCAGGTGAAACAGGAAATAGGATTCCTCTAACATCAATACCTTTAAGTGTTGCAGATACTAGAGTAAAGTTATTTAAAAAATATCAATTACCACATGGACAATTTGTTTTATCTCAAGATAAAGAAGATTATTATGCTAGATCAGTAGTATCTCAATACTCTGATCGTGAAGGAAATGTAATTTTGGGTAACTGGATATCATCAAATGAACTTAGCTTAATAGCAGGTCTTCCTCAAAAAGAAGTAGTCGGTCTTGGACTTAGAGAAGAAGTTCAATTTGGATTAAATATAGAGGATAAAATAAAAGAAGAAAACAAAATAAAATTAGGAAACTTAGTACATAGTGGAAATATTTTAAAAAACATAGATGTATGCATCGATAAAGAACAGCTAGACAAACACGTTTTCATAACAGGTGTTACAGGAAGTGGTAAGACTACTACTTGCCAAAAAATACTTATGGACAGCGAGCTACCATTTTTAGTAATAGAGCCTGCTAAAACAGAGTATAGAATACTTGCAAATGAATACGACGATATTTTGATATTTACATTGGGAAGAGATAATGTAGCTCCATTTAGACTAAATCCATTTGAGTTTTTCCCACATGAGAGCATAACTTCAAGAGTTGACATGATTAAAGCAAGTATGGAAGCTGCATTTGATATGGAGGCAGCGATACCTCAAATTATCGAAAGCTCTATATACGAATGCTATGAAGATTGTGGTTGGAATATATCTACAAACAAAAATGAAAAATTTGAGGATCCATTTAAGGATGGAGTTTATGCATTCCCAACTTTTTCAGATTTAATTAAAAAGGTCGATCAAGTTGTAGAAAAACAGGGATTTGATGAAAGGTTAAAACGAGATTACATAGGTTCTATAAAGGCTAGACTTGAAGGTCTTACAGTTGGGGCTAAGGGTCTAATGTTAAATACTAGAAGAAGTATCGATTTTGAGAGTCTTTTGGATAGAAAAGTAGTTTTAGAGCTTGAAGAGATAAGAAGTGGAAGTGAAAAATCTCTTATAATGGGATTTATTTTAACTAACTTATCAGAAGCTATAAAAGCTAAATTCAAAAAAAGCGGTGAATTTGACCATATAACTTTAGTTGAAGAAGCGCATAGACTTTTAAGTAAATTTACACCAGGAGATAGTCCAAATAAAAAGCAAGGTGTAGAAACTTTTACAGATATGTTAGCAGAAATCCGTAAATATGGCGAATCACTTGTAATAGTAGATCAAATTCCGAATAAACTTACATCAGAGGTTCTTAAAAATACTAATACAAAGATTGTCCATAAAATATTCGCACAAGATGATAAAGAGGCAATAGGTAATACTATGGTTTTATCTGATGAACAAAAAGAATTCTTATCAAATCTTGAAGTTGGACGAGCTGTGGTATTTACTCAGGGATTCCAAAAGGCTGTTCAAGTTCAAATTGATAGAACTAGTGATACCACTGGAGGAGAAGAACCTAATGAGGAGAATTTAAGAAGAAGGGCTGTTGAGTTTTATTGTGATAGTTATAAGAAGGGAATTTTCTTGGGATTAGATGCTTTTGATGAGAGACCTAGTTTTGAGGAATTTGAGAAGTTTAATAATTGTATTTTAGAAAATAAATTTATCAGAGAATATGAAAACTTTTTAAATGGAGGAGAACTAAGTACAAAATTAAAAGTTTACGATAAAAATTTAGCTGGAGAGTTAAAGTTTTTTGTAGATCAGTTTGATAAAAATTTTGT
>NZ_JBJDXL010000010.1:0-8561 GCF_051866655.1 Intestinibacter sp. | reverse complement strand
CTCCTAAGCATCTAACTCCAAGTCCTGGTCCTGGGAATGGTTGACGATAAACCATATTATCTGGAAGACCTAAAGCCTTACCAACTACACGAACTTCATCCTTGAAAAGAAGTTTTACTGGTTCAACTAATTCAAATTGCATATCTTCAGGAAGTCCACCAACATTGTGATGTGCTTTAACTCCATCACTTTCTAATATGTCAGGGTATATTGTACCTTGAGCTAGGAATTCTATACCTTCTTGTTTACGAGCTTCTTCTTCAAATACTCTGATGAATTCTGCTCCTATTATTTTTCTCTTTCTTTCTGGTTCAGCTACACCTGCAAGCTTGTCTAAGAAACGATCAACTGCATCTACATAAACTAAGTTTGCATCCATTTGGTTGCGAAATACATCTACAACTTGTTCTGGTTCCCCTTTACGAAGTAAACCGTGGTTAACATGCACGCAAACTAATTGTTTGCCAATTGCTTTTATTAAAAGTGCTGCTACAACTGAGCTGTCTACTCCACCTGATAAAGCTAATAATACTTTTTTGTCTCCAACTTGTTCTCTGATTGCTGCAACTTGTTCATCTATAAATGCTTGAGCAAGCTCAGCAGTAGTGATTCTTTCCATTGTTTCTGGTCTAACATTTGTACTCATAAAAACTATACTCCCCCATTAATTTTTATATTATCTTAATTCTTTTTCTATAACACACTCATTTTTTATTTTACCAACAAGAAATTGAAGTGCATCTACAACATGTGGACGAATATCGCCACCTATTAAAACATACATTATATCATCGCCAATTTCTAATGTTCCTTCATTAAGCCATGTCTTAATATAATATATACCTTCTAACTTATAAGCTTCAGCTACTGCATCAGCAACCTTTTGTTCATCGTAGGAAAATTCCATTCCCTTAATGTCTGCTACATCCTCACCATTTCTAACTTTGGCTTTTGCAGTTTCACGAACAACACCGTTATGTACTAAAAACATACCTACCTTTGCTGCTACAGGATCTGCTTTTGCTTCTTTTAACCATGCATCCATAGATGGAGATTGTTTTTTCATATTTAAAACTCCTTTATATTTAAATAATTTTGTCCTTATGAAAATTATAACATATTTTTTTCAATTTTATCAAAAGCTGGTCTCATACTATTATAATGTAAAAATCCAATTTCTTTTGCATAATTTTGAATTTCTTCAAAACTTACTATATTAAATTCTAATACTTCATCTTTTTGAACCTTGACATCAGATTCTTTAAAGTCTAAAACAAAATTATATATATCTACAAAATAATTATTTTTTTCTTCTGGACTTTCGTTTTTATAAGTATAAACACAGCTACCTTTTGCATTTGATACATCAAGTCCAACCTCTTCTTTTATTTCGCGAATAACTGCATCTCTAGAATCTTCACCAGCATTTACGCCACCACCTGGTAATTCCCACCATCCAGCAGCCCATTCTTTATCTAAGCTACGGCGAGTAACAAGGTATTTTCCTTCTAAATTTTGTACTATTCCTATTACAGTTAAGTGGAATTCACCAGGCTTCATATTCCAATCATTTCGTTTCATAAGCTTACCTGTTCTTTTTTTATCTTTATCGTAAATATCCCACATTTCCATAATTATCAATCCTTCCTATAAATAATTTCCAATAACTGTATTATAATTCATAATGGAAATGAAAAAAAGTGCCTTAGATATCATTTTTATCAAACAATATCTAAAGCACTTATTTTTATTAAAAATATTTAATTCTCAACGATTATCTTATTCCCATTCGATAGTTCCAGGAGGTTTAGAAGTTATATCATAAACAACTCTGTTAGCTCCATCTACTTCGTTAACTATTCTGTTAGCAACTTTTTCTAATACATCATATGGTATTTTGTACCAGTCAGAAGTCATTCCGTCAGAAGATGCAACAGCTCTTAAACCTACTAAATAAGCGTAAGTTCTTTCGTCTCCCATAACTCCAACTGTCTTAACATCTGGTAATGTAGCAAATGCTTGCCATATTTTTGTATATAAACCAGCTTTTCTAAGCTCGTCCATGTATATAGCATCGGCTTCTCTTAATATGTCACATTTTTCTTTTGTAACTTCACCGATAACTCTTATTCCAAGACCTGGTCCTGGGAATGGATGTCTGAATATTAATTTTTCTTCTATTCCTAATTCTAGACCTATTTTTCTAACTTCGTCCTTGAATAATTCTTTTAATGGTTCAACTATTTGGAAATCTACATCTTCAGGTAATCCACCTACATTGTGGTGAGATTTTATAGTTGCAGATTCTCCGCCAAGTCCACTTTCTACTATATCAGGGTAGATTGTACCTTGAACTAAGAAGTCCATTTTTCCAAGCTTATTTGATTCTTCTTCAAATACTCTTATGAATTCTTCACCTATTATTTTTCTCTTTGCTTCTGGTTCAGTTACACCTTTTAATTTTCCTAAGAATCTATCTTCAGCGTTAACTCTTATTAGGTTCATATCAAAAGTATCTCTGAATATTCTTTCTACATCGTCACCTTCATTTTTTCTAAGAAGACCGTGATCGACGAATACGCAAGTTAAGTTGTCACCTATAGCTTTGTGAACTAAAACTGCTGCTACTGATGAATCAACTCCACCACTTAATGCGCAAAGAACTTTTTTGTCTCCTATAGTTGCTTTTAATTCTGCAACCTTGTCATTTATAAATGAATCTGTAGTCCAGTCTCCACTTACTCCACAAATATTATATAAGAAGTTTTTGATTATCATATATCCTTCTTGTGAATGTTCTACTTCTGGATGGAATTGAACTCCATATAAATTCTTTTCTACGTTTTGAACAGCTGCAACTGGACAATCATCAGTATAAGCAACTATTTCAAATCCTTCTGGTATTACATCAACTCTATCAGTATGACTCATCCATACTGTATTAGTTGTCATTCCTTCGAATAATTTTGATTCTTTGTAAGTTATAGCAGTTTTTCCGTATTCTTTTTCAGCTGCTGTACCTTTTCTTACATTTCCACCTAAAGTATGGCACATCGTTTGAAGACCATAGCATATTCCAAGTATTGGAATACCTGCTTCATATATATCTTTTGCCATTCTTGGAGAATCTTCTAAATATGCGCTATTTGGTCCACCAGTAAATATTATACCTTTTGGATTTTTAGCTTTTATTTTTTCTATGTCTGTTTTATAAGACATAATTTCACAATATACATTATTTTCTCTAACTCTTCTAGCTATTAATTGGTTATATTGACCTCCGAAGTCAATAACTAATACTAATTCATGTTTCATGCTACATCATATCTCCTTGCATACTGTAGTTTGGAGCTTCTTTTGTTATTGTTATATCATGAGGATGACTTTCTTTTAAAGAAGCTGCTGTTATTTTTACAAATTCTGCTTTTTCTTGTAATTGTTCGATAGTGTAAGCTCCACAATATCCCATACCTGATCTAATTCCACCTATCATTTGGAATACTATATCTTCTGCCTTACCTTTGTAAGCAACCATACCTTCTACACCTTCTGGAACTAATTTCTTTTGTCCTTCTTGGAAGTATCTATCTTTTGAACCATCTTCCATAGCTGCTATAGATCCCATACCTCTGTAAGTTTTATAAGATCTACCTCTGTATAGAACTATTTCCCCTGGACTTTCTTCAGTTCCTGCAAACATTGATCCCATCATACAAACATTAGCACCTGCTGCTAAAGCTTTTACTATATCTCCAGAATATTGGATTCCACCATCTGCTATTATTGGTATATCGTATTTTTTAGCTACTTCATAGCAATCCATTATAGCTGTTATTTGAGGAACACCTATACCGGCAACTACTCTTGTTGTACATATAGAACCTGGTCCCATACCTATTTTAACACAATCTGCCCCAGCTTTTATTAAATCTTCGCATCCTTGAGCTGTTGCAACATTACCTGCTATAACAGGAAGATCAGGGTATGCAGCTTTTACTTTTTTAAGCGCATTTATTACGTTTTGTGTATGTCCGTGAGCACTATCTAATACTATTATATCAACTTTTGCTTTATAAAGGGCATCTACTCTTTCTAATAAGTCATTTGTTATACCTACACCAGCACCGCAAAGAAGTCTACCTCTCTTGTCTTTTGCTGAATTTGGATATTGGATTTTCTTTTCTATATCTTTTATAGTTATTAATCCTTTTAAATGACCTTCATCATCTACTATAGGTAATTTTTCTATTCTGTGTTTACCTAATATTTCTTTAGCCGCTTCTAAAGTAACACCTTCTTTAGCAGTTACTAGACGTTCTTTAGGAGTCATAGCTTCTTCTATAAGTCTAGACATATCTGTTTCGAACTTGATATCTCTGTTTGTGATTATACCTACTAATATGTTGTTTTCGTCTACTATTGGAACCCCTGATATCTTGTATTTTGCCATTATATTATCTGCATCTTGAATTGTGTGACCTTTTGATAAAGAGAATGGATCTACTATTAATCCACTTTCACTTCTTTTAACTCTATCTACTTCTGAAGCTTGTTTTTCGATTGACATGTTTTTATGAATTATACCTATTCCACCTTGTCTAGCCATTGATATAGCCATTTTAGATTCTGTTACTGTGTCCATACTTGCACTCATTAGAGGAATATTTAATTCGATATCTTTTGTTAATTTAGTTTTTGTGTTAATTTGTGATGGTAAAATTTCTGATTTTTGTGGTATTAATAATACATCATCAAAAGTTAAACCTTCTTTTACGATAGTTGCCATTTTTGCATTACCCCTTTCATCCAATTATTATTTAGTTATGTTTAAAATATTTAAATATTATGATTTTGTGTATAATTTAAATTCAATACTTATACAAATATTTCTATAATGTATAAACTATAATTAGTTTTATGAATAAAAAAGCCTCTATAGTAACTTCCATCATTTTTGCAAAAGTGAAATTACTATACAGGCTTCTAACACCATGATGTAGCCAACTTACAGGGATCTAATATCAGCCGGTAAATTTACTTAAGATGTCGCAAGATATAATAATTCCACTCATAGTCCAGATATTTACGGTATCTAGGTAGAAACTCTCAGACCATATTACTGAGCATATACGAGTGATTTATTAATAATTATTCTGTTTTTTATTCTATTGAATTGAATATTAATTTATCAAAATTCATGAACATTGTCAATGATTTTAGAAAAATTTTTCGTTTATAATAGAATTTATTTCGTTAAAAATTTGATTTAATGGTATATTTTCCTTTTTTGCCATCATTTTACAATCCTCATACTCTGGTGTCACTTTAATTAATTTGCCATTTAAGTATCCTAGCTTTATTTGTATATCTCCATATTTAGTATTTATTTTAGAAAATCTTCTATATAATGTAGATCTATTAAACTTCTGATATCTAACACCAAATGTAGATGTCTCAACTAATAATAGTTCGGTAAATTTATCTATATCCTCTTCATTACATATAATAGTTACCTTATAAGCAGGTCTATTCTTTTTCATGAAAATGCTCTCTGTGTATATATCTAGTGCTCCTTCTGCTAAAGCTTTCTCATATAAATAAGAATACAGCTCTGAAGACATATCATCTATATTAGCAATAATCTCACATACTAAATTTTGTTTTTTTTTACACCTATAAAGGTTCTAAGCATGTTTGGAACTTCAAATTTTTTATATCCTATACCATAGCCTATTTGCTTTGTCTCAAATTCTATTTGGTCGACAAACTCCTCGCACATAGTTTTTATAATTGCAGCCCCTGTTGGAGTTGTACATTCTCCTGTTACGTTGTTGAATTTAACTGGAACGTCCTTTAATATTTCTGCTACTGCTGGTGCCGGAACTGGAATAACTCCATGAGCGCATTTAACAAAGCCTGAACCTAGAGGAACTTTAGTTGCATATATTTTATCTACACATAGTAAATCTATCAATATACAAGAGCCCACTATGTCTACAATAGAGTCTATAGCCCCTACCTCATGGAAATGTATTTTGTCTATAGATGTCCCGTGTACCTTGGCTTCGGCCTTTGCGACCTCCATGAATATCTTTTTCGCATTTTCTTTTATGTTGTCGTTTAAAGAACTCTGTTCTATTATATCATATATATCAATTAAATTTCTATGGACGTGATTTTCTTTTGCTATTACATTTACATTTGTTCCCTTGATGCCATTTTCAAATTTGTCGTTTATTTCTATTTCAAATTCACCATTTAAATTTAGTTTGCCCAGCTCCTCTAAAAATATTTCCTTTGGAACACCCAAATTTAATAAAGTAGATAAAGTCATATCACCTGATATTCCAATTATTATGTCAAAATATAAGATTTTTTCTTCCTTCATACACTTCCTCCTCATTAGTCTAATTTATTTATAGTTGAAGCCAAATAACCTGCTCCAAATCCGTTATCTATATTTACTACAGATATACCTGATGCACAGCTGTTTAACATCGCTAAAAGCGCAGTAAGTCCATTAAAGCTTGTACCATATCCAACAGAAGTAGGAACTGCTATTACAGGAACGTCCACCATACCTCCAACTACACTTGGTAGAGCTCCCTCCATTCCAGCTACTGCTACTATTACCCTAGCTTGTTCTATAAGGTGTCTCTTATTTAATAATCTATGTATTCCAGCCACGCCTACATCGTAAATTCTTTCTACTTTATTTCCTAAAAACTTAGCTGTGTAGTAAGCTTCATCAGCTACAGATATATCAGATGTACCTGCAGCAAGTATAGCTATAGTTCCTTTTCCATTTATTTCAACTTCATGATTTTTTATCATTAATACCTTTGATAATTCATCATATTCTACATTATCGTATATTTGTTTTAATTTTTCTGCTGTCTCTTTTCTACATCTTGTTCCTAATACATTGCTTTCCTTTTTAAGCAAAACATCGACAATTCCTATTATATGTTCGTCTGTTTTACCTTCGCAGTAAATTACCTCTGGATACCCATTTCTAATCTCTCTATGATGATCTATATTTGCATATCCTAGATCTTCATAAGGTAAATCTTTAAGCTTTTGTACTGCTGTATCTATATCTATTTCGTTATTTTTGACTGATTCTAATAAATGTCTTACATCCATTTTAACTTAGTACCCCTTTCTATGTAATAATCAAATTTTCTTATTATATATATTTTGTCTTATAAATTATATATCTTTATATATATACTTTAGGTCTTATTGTGTTACCACAAACATATTGTATAATTTCATAATTCTAATATCTTCTTTTGATATTCTCAATTCTTTAATTAACTCTGGTGTTATTTCTAAAGGTTCTTTACAAAATAATATTTTTGTTGAAACTGGCATAAATGGTCTAAATGAAACTGCTGATATGAGCCCCCATTTTTTATTAGTATCTAAAAAAGAAGCTAATATATTTATAGACATTGTTTCTAATTTTGTTGATTGATTATATAACGTTATATGTGTAAGAATATCATAATGTTTTGTAAATCCATAATATGTATTTTCACAATTTTGATAATCATCGTAATCCTTTATATTCATATAAAATTTAGTTTTATAGCTATTATCTTCATTTCTAGATGTTATATCTATAACCGATATTATAACTTTATTATTTCTTCCATCATATATATATGTATATAATCTAGAACAACCGCTAAAAAAATTAATTTCTTCTTTTTTATCTACATTATTATATTGCTTGTTATATAAAAGCTGGTCTATATGAACACCTAAAGCATCACTAATATCATACAAAGTACAAATATCTACTGATATAATACCTCTTTCATATTTAGAAAGAGTCGATTTTGTTTTATTTATAGCAATAGCCAAATCTTCTAGTTTCATGTTTTTACTTTTTCTAATATTTCTAATTTTCTTTCCGATTTCTATAGCTATATTAGAATTATCTTCCATGATAATCCCCCCTTGCGCAATACCTCTATTGTCAAAGTATATACTATATTTTAATTGACTCTTAAAGTTTAAATATATTGTAACACTTCAAATTCTATTTAGAAATAGACTTTTATGCAGTTTCCTTAAAAGATAATTTTATTTAAAAAAAATATAAAATAATTAATTTTAATAAAATTGCTGTAATAAACTCAAAAAAGTTTCTTTAAAATCAATTTTTTCTAATTTAGGTTGCATTTTAAGAAACTTTTGTTATTTGAAGCCAAATATTTTTTATGTGATAATTATGTGAGAATAAATCAATAAAATCAATCAAAAGTTTTAGGAGGTAAATTAATATGAACTCTAACTCAAAAAAAGGGACAATATTTATCGCACAAGTAGATCATCTAAGTGGCGAATGTATAGGACAAGCTATTGAGCTATTCTATAATCGTGGAGCTTCAAACGTACAAGTTATACCTACTATTACGAAAAAAAATAGACCATCATATATATTCTTTATAGATTGTAGAGAACAATATAAAGATACTATAGAAGAAACTATATTTAAGGAATTAAACACCGGCGGTTTACATATAATAGAAACTATTCATAAATATCTA
>NZ_JBJDXL010000009.1:0-1947 GCF_051866655.1 Intestinibacter sp. | reverse complement strand
AGTACGCAATCCTGTTGATGGAGTAGAAGATCATGGTGGAGAAACATATTATGATGAATCTAAAGTATTACCAGAGGACTTTTTAAGTGGCTGGGAGTTTCGTGACGATTTGAATCCAAATTCCAAGGAAGAAGAGGATTTATTGTTGAAATTAGATTTTTTAATGAAGAGTATGGGATATAAAAAATTATCTAATGAATTTGCAAATTATCCTTTAGATGATATTGAAACAGAATTTAATGAACTTGGAAAAGTTAATATTTTTGATTGTTTGTTTACTGATTTCACACTTTTCTTTAAATAATAAATTTATATAAATGGAGGAGATATTGTGAACTTAAAAGAAAAAGCTAAAAACTTAAAAACAGATATTCCAACTATATTTCTAAGTTTAAAAGACAAAGAAACTCCTATAATAGCTAAAATATTTGCAGTGATAACAGTTGCTTATGCTCTTTCACCAGTAGATTTAATTCCAGACTTTATACCTGTATTGGGATATTTAGACGATGTAATCTTGTTGCCGATGTTAATTGCTCTTACGCTTAAATTTATTCCACGAGATGTATATGAGAAAAATCGTAAATTAGCAGAGCATATATGGGATGGAGGAAAGCCTAAAAAATGGTTTTATGCTATTCCTATTGTGATAATATGGCTAGTTTTATTGTCATTAATAGTAAAGTTTATATATTTTAAAGTAGTATCTTAAATATTTATGATACATTAAAATTTCCTTATGCCATATGATATAATCTATAGTAATAAGAAAATAAGTTTTAAACTATACAAATTATATAGTTGGTTGCATGATAAAAAAAGACTTATTTTTAGGGGGGACACGAACTCGATTTTATTAGAGGGGACTTTATAAAAGTTCACTCAAAGAAAGAGAGGGAGTAATTATGAAACACTATGGACTTAGCAGATACGAAGAAATTATGAAATTCTACAAAGAGGAAGTAGAATATCTAGCTTCAGAAGAGGCATATTTAATCTTAGATGAAACAGGATTAAATATAGATAAGACTTTTAATTTCAATTTATTTAAAGATAGCAAGGTTTTAGAGCTATTATGTGATTCGTTAAATAAAGTTGAAGTTATTTTAGAATGTAAAAATCAGGATTTAGAATATGTTAAATTGACTTTTGAATCAATAAGCTATTATATGAAACATCAATTAGATATAGACAAAGCTAGTGATTTATTGGCAAGTGTAGACTTTATTGAGTTAAAAAAAGGATTTAGGGTTGAATTTAGAAAAAGAGCTAAAAAATCGAGAAGTAAACAGAAATTTGAATTTTTTGAAATTGAAGCTTGTTATTTAACTATAGAAGGCTTAGATACCTATGAATTAAATCAACCTGTAGAAGCAGTTGAAGAAGATCATATAAATAGACTTGTAAAAAATTTAAACATAACTAAAGAAAAAGCAGCTGAAATTATTCAAACAAATTATGAAAATATGCAAAATGAAGAAATACCTGTATTTTTTACAAAATATAGTAGACAGATAACTGATAAGGACGGTAAATTAGATAAACTGCGACTAGAAGCTTCAAACGTGTCAGAAGATTTCAAATTTTTATTAAATAACTTTGACTTAGGCGGAAGTACAATATTATCTTGCGGTAAAACGTTTTACGAGGATGAATTTTATATTGTAATTGAACTTAGAAACAGATGTTATTATGGCAGCTATGAAAGAGAAGATTTTTACTTTGACGAAAATGGATTTCTTAGATTAAAAGATGATGTATTATTGATTAAATTTGAAGATTTAATATCTTTTAATGGTGACTATCTGTATTTTGAACCGTACTTTGAGTATTTAAATGTAATTTTACATAATGATAATTCCTATGAATTTAGAATAGGAGATGGAGAAGCTAATTTTATGAAAATACACTCAAATGACATTTCTGTAAAAGTCTTAAAAAGAGGAA
>NZ_JBJDXL010000008.1:0-8593 GCF_051866655.1 Intestinibacter sp. | reverse complement strand
CTTTGCAGTCATAATATCGCCTAAATTTAAAGGTGTAGGTTTTTCTTCATCCCATAAATTCCAATGCTCTCTAATTTTTTTTGAAATAATCTCCATACTGTCGTTTTTATTTAAATTGTCTGGAAGATCTAGCTCTGGAAATCCTATATACTCTTCAAAGAACAAAAATAATTTTCTAATCATAATTAATTTTTCTCTGTAAGATATTTCTTCCATCCTAGGTATAGTAGAATTTGGATTGAAGTGAACATCCTCTACCACTACCTTTGTAGTTTCATTTTTGTAGAAATATTCTCTTGGAAAATAAAGTATGTTAGATAATTTCAATGCATTTTCTAAAGTTGGTTTATATTTATTATCCTCAAAGGCTAAGATATCTTTTTTGTTTATATTTGTTTCTTTAGCTAAAATGTCTACACTTTTGCCTCTATATACCCTGGCAATTTTCAACCTTTTTCCATTAAATAATTCTTTCTTCATTTACCATACTCTCTTTCATTATCAAATAAAAAATTTTTATTTTAAAGATTCGTAACGCTGATTTTACAACAGTTTAAATTATACTCAATATTTTATATAATATCAAATAATATTTCTAAATTATTTCTTTTTCTAATTTCATAATTGCATAATTCATAAGAGATTCTAGATTGGAATTATTTTTTCCTCCACCTTGTGCATTAGTTTTACTGCCTCCACCTTTTCCATCGATTAATTTAATTGCATCCTTTAAAAGCTTATTCATATCTAAGCTATTTAAATTTTTGCTGCATGAAAACACCAAATTGGCTCTATCTCCATTTGCAAGTGCAAATAAAACAACTCTATCATCTTCTTCTATTATCTTATTAGACACCTTAGATATGTACTTAGCGTCCTTATCTGTATATATTTTATTTATTACAGATACTCCATTTACTACTTTTGCAGATGAAATTATATCTTTTACTTCATACTCAGCGATTTCTTCTTTTAATTTTTTATTTTCTTTTATATAATCTTTTAGCTTATTGTTTATATTTTCTATTCCTTTGATAGCTTCTTGATCACTGCAGCTTAAATATTTACATATATTGCTAAGATATCTATCTCTATCTATTATATAATCTATCGCTTTGTTTCCTGCAAAATACTCTATTCTAGTTGAATCCTTGTATTTTTCCCATTTTCTAAATTTTATCACCTTTAAATTTAAAGTCGATTTAGGATGAACTCCACAGCAGCAATTAAAGTCTAAATCTCCTACCTTTACAATTCTGACATCTCCATTAATTTTAGAAAAATCCTCTTTTATTTTTAGCTTTTTAGCTTCTCTCCTAGTTATTTCAAAGCATTCTACAGCAATATTTTCTGAAATTATGTCATTTGCCATTTTCTCTATTTTGCAGATTTCATCATCAGAAAAACTTCCCTCAATATCTACAGAGCTTCCTTCAATTCCCATATGGAAGCTAGTAGTTTTTCTCTTAAATTCTTCTAAAAACAAGGCTGATATAACATGCTGTGCAAGATGATGTACCATCGAATACTCTCTTCTATCCCAATCTAAAGTGCATTTGACTTTATGAATTTTATTTGGCTTTGTTTTGATGATATGATATATTTCTCCGTCTTTTTCATATACCTCTTCTATCTCACATGCTTCTATTGTGCCTAAATCACATAGCTGTCCCCCTCCACCAGGGTAAAATGCAGTTTTATCCAAAACGACATGGTATTTTCCATTTATTTCTTCAACCTTTTCTACCTCACAAATAAAATCCTTTATATCAGAATCTTCATAAAATAATTTTTGCATTGTATTTTTACCTTTCCTTATACTATATTATTATTATCAATATATTTATTATACTATATTTTATATTGTAAAAAGTTATTATATTTTGATCATAAAAATAAGGAGGCAAAACACCTCCTCATTATTTACTAATTGTAAATATCAGAAAACTCTATATTACATCTTTCTATCTTGCTTTGACCCATTATATTATCGCTGACTATAAAATTTCTACTTTCAATGTCAGAGCTATTCATTCTATTTGGCAATATAACTTCAAAAGTTGAGCCTACCCCAACTTCACTCTCTACATTTACATATCCTTTATGAAGTCTAACAAATTCATTTACAATAGATAATCCTATTCCACTACCTTCACAAGGTCTTGTAAATCCATCATCCACTTTTTTAAATTCTTCAAATATAGTTTTTAACTCTTCCTTTTCTATACCAATTCCGTGGTCTTTTATATATATTTTTACAAAATCATCATCAATATGCATATATACTTCTATATCATTATTGTCTTTATTGTATTTAATAGCATTAGACAATAGATTTAAAATAATCCTTTCTATTTTTTCAGGATCGCAGCAAATAACTTGTTCCTCGCAATTAGTATCGAAAATTAGATGAACATCTTTATTTTCCAAATATGTAGCAACTGACATAGCTATATCTTCAACAATGTTTACTATATCGTAGTTTCCAAAATTAGTATCGTAGTATTCACTTTTTATTTGACTTAGATCTAATAGATTTTGCACAAGCCTCAACAATCTATAAGAATTTCTCTTTATAAAATTAATATGATAATCCAAATATTCCAGTGTATAGTTTTCATTTTGTCTATACTTTTCAATTAATTGAACTGTACCTAATATTATATTTATCGGAGTTCTAAATTCATGAGATATATTATTGAAAAATCTATTTTTCAACGATTCTAATTGCACTGCTTCTTCTAATAATTTTTCCTTCTTTTGATATTCCTTTTTATGCGTAATATCTCTAGCTGTAAAGAAGAAAGAATTCTCATTTTTATACTGCTTTATATTACACTCAAGCCACTTAAACTCTCCATTTTTACACATAAACTTGCTTTCCATATGTATAGTTGAATCATTTCCATTTTGAATTTGTTTATATAAAATCTCTCTATCCTTTATATCCATTATATTGTATAGACTTTGATCCTTTAACTCTTTTATATTCCATCCTAATATGCTTTTTAATCTCTCTGCATTTATATAAATAAGCTTTCCATCTTTATCGAATTTACCTACTATATCTACAGATATTTCTATACATTTTTGTAAATATTCTCTTTTTTGCTTATATTCTTTAAGCTCTTCCTTTATTTTTTTAGATTCATTTATATTTGAAATAGTCACAGCTAAATGAGAGCATATTGTTTTTATATAATCGTATCCGTATTCTATAGGCTTTGTATCCTGTAAGAATGTTATTATTATATGACCTAATATTTTTTTACCTATTGCAATATTATATATTCCTACTTTATATATATTTTTTTCCTTTAATTTTTTAGCAACTATTTCGTTTTTTATTTCGTCTACATATTTAATACCTTCTGACTCTAATCGCTTAGAATATCTTGTATACGAATCCTCAAATACTTGTCTTCTTTCTGTATCATCAAAGCTAAAATTGTCTAATACTACACCTCTGTTGACCAATGTATAAAAATCATTTTCTCTTTCCCTATAAAACATAATTGCTATTCCGTCTGCATGAAAATGCATCAATGTTTTTTCAGATACATAATCTAGTAAATTCATCACATCATTTTCATCTTCATTTAAAAATTTATTGATCTTTCTAAATTTAATACTTGTATAATCTAGTGTTTTATTTAAGTGCTTTCTTATATCTATATTTCTACTATTTCCAACTATATTCTTTACACTGCCATTTTCATTTAAGGTGACATCTACAGTCAATTCATACCATATTTTTTTATCATTAAAGGTCAGCCTCTTTTCTGAACAGAAAGGCTCTTTTCTCTTTATTACTTCATTTTCAATTTTTTCAATATATTCTGACTCTTTTGCGTTGAATAGCTCCGTCGTTCGATGACCTATAATCTCTTCCTTTGTCTTATTATGTGAATCACATTTTTTCTTATTGACATATAAATACTCTCCTTTTTTGTTTTTTATAAAGCAATTCATATTTATAGTGTCTAATAAAGCTTCTAAATCCTCTCTTTTATAGTATTTCTCACATACATCCCTCGCTATTATGAAATAACTACTCTCTCCATAAAAACTATCTTCTAATAAATCTCCATTAAAAAAATATCTTTTTGTATCAATTTCCAAGTAAAAATCAAAATTTATGTCTTCATCTTTTTCTAAGCTATTGATTAAATTATCTATACTTCTTCCATTACTGTATAGACAATCTTTTACAGGAGTATCTACAATGTCTTTTAAATCTATATTTATTTTTTTCAAAACAGTCTTGTTGGCAAACTTTATCTTTCTATTAGGGCTTATAACAAAAATAAAATTGTCCATATGATTAAAAATATTCACCATTTTTCATACCTCCTTGTAAAACTTTTTTGTAAATTTCTTTACATATCTCTATATATAAAGGATAAATCATTTCAAATAATAAATCAAACATTAATATATATGATTTTTTAACTTTTTTTGCACTTTCAATTATTTTTTATAATTTAAATAGTGTTTAAATTTTTAAAACAACATTTAAATTTCGATTTATAATTTTTTCATAATATAAATTTGTTTTATTTATTAAAGATGTTATAATTATATCTGAGGTGATTATATGAAAAAAAATAAAATACTATCTATTATTATCCTTTTAATTATCGTTTTAATAGGTGGATTTTTTATTAAAAAACATATTGATGATAATAAAGCTTTAGAAAACCAAATGGATGAATTAGATACTCCTTCTGGTACTAAAATCGAAGATAGTACAGAAGACAATTCTAATGAAGATTCATCAGAACTAAAAATAAAGGGCTACATACTATCTCTAAACGATAGCAATGTAGATTTAAATGAAATTCTAGAAAAAACTAATTTACAAGATAAAACTCCTGTACACGGACAGCTATCTTCTAATTACAACAGTGTAGCGGTTATCGAAACTAACCAAAAAATAGGACCTCTTTATTTAGTCGATTGTAAATACGATAAAAATACTAAGAAGTATTCAATTGAAGATGGATCTAAGCAGTTAATTACTGATTTTATACAATACTGTGATGTGTTAGTATTTTTAAATGAAGTAGATTCGTCAATAGCTAAAAAAGCTATATTAGTTGAAAAAGATGATAAATCATATTATTATCCTCTATCAACTAAATTCTTAGACGATTTATCTGGACAAGATTTAATCGAAAACAAATAGAAAAATACCTTATATAGCGAGATAATAAACCTGCTATATAAGGTATTTTTCTATTTAAAATATTTTTCTTTTATCTTCGATATATTTTCCTCATCAAGTGCATAGGCTTCTCCTATATTTCCCTTGAGTATAGACCAGACCTTGTTGTGCACTTCAACTGCATTAGAAAAATCTCCCTGCTGCCATTTTTCTAAATTGCTTCTGAAATAAATTCTCTGGTATTCATCCTGCAGGTAATCGACTCCTGAGAGAGCTTTTTTTATTGTCTTAGGTGTAACCTCAGTACATTCCCATTTATACTCTGCTTTTATAAGTGAATTAGCTAAGGAATGTATTAATTCTAACTCCTCCATATTACTCTTAGGTTTTTTAACGTCCTTTGCCTTCACTACAACGGTTGGTTTTGCATCCTTTAAATTTTCATCGCCTACTTTACCACCGAGCATTCTGATAATATTATCCTTGTCTAAAAAATTATGCGCTTTAACAAAAAAAGGATATACTGCTTCAATCTTTGAAAATATATTAGGATTATAAATCCCTAATATAGGCAATAATAAAATAAACACTAATAAAAGATCTACAACCCAACTTACAAGATAGCTTTTTCTCTCTTTTTTATCCTCTAAAAACGGTTCTTCTATTATATCGTCTAAATCAGATGGAATTTTTATATTTTCTAAATCATTTTTCGAAAAACAAAAATCTCCTATATCATTTTCAATATCCTGATCTATATTTATCTCTATATTTTTTAAACTGTTTTTATTATGTAATATATACGAATTTTGCTCTTTCATATTATAAATATTCACCCACACTTGCTTTGATTTTTTTTAGTGATTGCCTAATGTAAATTTGAACTGTATCTGCATTTAAATCCACTACCTCTCCTATTTTCTCATAAGAAAGCTCAAAATAGTATTTCAGTATAAGCACGCTTTTGTATTTTCCATCTAATAAATCGATTGCATTGTATAAACTTATCTTGCCATTATTATAGTAATCCTCAATATTTATGTCGTTTTCAACCATGCCTACACTTTCTAAGAAATTGTTAGTATTTATAATTATTATTTTATATATCCATAAAATAACATCTTGATCTTCGTCTAATTTTGAAATATTTTCTTTAATAAAACATATTGTATCTCTAAGTATTATCTTACTGTCCTCTTCGTATTTAGTGTGAAGAAAAATAAGCTTGTACATTTGTTCACTGTAATCTCTGATTAATTCTTTGATAGCTTTTTTATTTCCATTTACTGCTTTTAAAATATTATCCAACTTTACTCTCCTTTTCCTCTATTAGAAATAATTTTACACTTTTTTTATATTTTGAGCAACTTGTATATGTTGGATTTTAATATACAACTTGTATTTTCATATTATTTTTAAATAATCTCAATCATATAAATAAATATATTTATTTTTAAGGAGATACACTTATGAGAAGAAAAAATCTAATTATAAATACTCTTTTACTGACATTTTCAACTATGATATTAGGGCTTTTAGGAATGCTGTTTAGAATATATTTATCTAATAAAATCGGTAGTGAAGGAATGGGGCTTTTTCAGCTTATTATGAGTATTAATGTATTTGCCTGTACAATATCTATCTCCGGTATAAGGCTCACCTTAACTAGACTCGTAGCGGAGGAAATAGGTAAAAATAATAAAAATAAAGTTAAATATCTACTAAAATGTGGTTTTTTATACACTTTATTTTTCAGCACTATAGCATCGTTTATTTTATATAATAAATCTTACTTTATAAGTGAGACCTTGATAGGAGATATTAGAGCTAAGATTCCACTTCAGATTTTGGCTTTGAGTATGCCATCTGTAGGTATAGCAGCTTGTTTTAATGGATATTTTTACGGTTGCAGGAGGGTAGTAAAAAGTATATTCTCTGATTTTATAGAAAATATAACTATGATAATTGTAGTAGCTTTTTTTGTAACTTCATTTTGCGATTATAATCTAGAGCATACATGTTGTTTTATAACCCTAGGAATGAGCTTGGGAAATATCGCAGCTTGCCTTTGTTCCTTTGTTATGTATATATTAGAAAAAAGAAGCTCAACTAATAACCTTATTAGAAATATCGATAAAAGTATTTTTAGAGAAGTTATATCTGTGTCACTTCCTATTGCGGCAAGTGCATATGTACAGACCTTTTTGAAATCTATAGAAGATATATTAATTCCCAAATCACTAAAAACATATGGATCATCGACTGCTACATCGTTGTCGATATTTGGTATGATAAAAGGCATGGCGCTACCTCTTTTAAATTTTCCATCGATATTTTTAGCTTCCTTTTCGACACTTATTATTCCAGAAATAGCACAGTACAATGTATTAAATAAGCCTAAATCAGTCAATTTCGTTATATCTAAGGTTATAAAATTCACTCTTATAATTGCATTTTTTTCGACTGGATTTTTTATGACTTATTCAAATGAACTGGGATTTATTTTATATAAAAACACTCAAGTTGGAATTATATTAAAAATACTAGCTCCCTTAATTCCACTTATGTATTTAGATAGGATTGTAGATGGAAGCCTAAATGCTTTAAATCAACAGGTATATACACTAAGATATAACTTGATAGATATGACTGTTAGAATATCTACGATAAACCTATTGATTCCTAGATTAGGTATTGAAGGGTTTATATTAGTTCTGTTTACAAGTACAATTTTGAATTTTTCTCTGAGTATGAGCAGACTTTTAAAAGTCACAAAGCTCGATTTTTCAATCTTAAACTGGATTATAAAGCCTTTTTTTTCGATATTTATATCTACTTTTTTTATAAAAAATTTATTCGATTATTTAAATATAGACCTCTTAATAGCTGAAGGCGTTTTATCTCTAATTATTTACATAACTTTATTATTTTTATTTAAATGCATATCTAAAAAAGATATTATGTGGTTTGTAGATGCATTTAAAAAGGATCCTAGAGGCGCTAATTGGAAGGATTTAAATTTATACAGACAGATTTAATATATAATACATAGAAAAAAGATTGATTTGAAAATCTAAATTGAAATTTTCTCATCAATCTTTTTGTATTAAATATATTTTTCACTATTCTATTGCTTGAATAAAATTCACTATACTGCTGACAGCCTTATTTTGCTGCTGCTCCTCGCTTATAAGAGCAGTCTCATCTTTTTTGTAAGTTCCGTAATCTCCAAATTGAGAATGGTTTGCTCCCTCTATTTCAATGTAAGTCGTATCAGATGGTAGCTTTTCCTTTGCGTCAATTAGAGCCTGAAAATCGATGACACCATCTTTACTTCCCCAAATAGATAAAACATCCATACCGATTTCTTTTAAATAAGAATCTATCGGATACGAAGATATCAAGACAACTCCGTCAATTTTATCT
>NZ_JBJDXL010000007.1:0-1955 GCF_051866655.1 Intestinibacter sp. | reverse complement strand
TATTAAAAAAGTAATTTTTATCTATAATCTATATAAAACAAGAGCGCTTGACAATATAAATTAATCTGCTTATCTTGAAATTTCTTGCTTTTTTATGATAACATAAATAGTATTTAATAAAGGAGGTTCGTATGAAATTAATACTTGCAGAAAAACCATCTGTCGCCAAAACAATAGCCTCTTTCTTAGGTGCAAAAACTCGACGAGATGGTTATTTTGAAGGAAATGAATATATTGTAACTTATGCCTTTGGTCATTTAGTTTCTTTATACGATATGAAGGATTACGACAAGGAAAAATACTCAGGTAGTTGGAAAATGGCTAATTTTCCATTTATCCCTGCTGATAAATTTAAATTTAAAGTAGATGACTCAAAGCAAAAACAATTTAATATAATAAAAGGGCTTTTAAATAGAAACGATGTAGAATACGTGATAAATGCAACAGATAACGACCGCGAAGGTGAGCTAATTGCCTTTCTTATATTTTTACTAGCTAAAAATAAAAAACCGGTCAAAAGAATCCTTGTAAACGAATGGACACCAAAGGATATAACTAGAGGACTTGAAAATCTAAAGGATGAAGAAGATATGAGAAATCTTCAAGCTGCAGGATACACTCGTCTTATTACCGATTGGTTGATAGGGATTAATTTTACATCTGTCGCGACTTTAAAATACGGAAACGGAAAGCTTTTAAACATAGGTCGTGTAATACTGCCTACTGTCAAGCTAGTTTACGATAGAGATATGGAGATTAAAAATTTCGTTCCAAAGACGTATTTTGAAATCGAAGGTAATTTCAAATGTAAAAACGGTACATATAAAGGCAAATTGATGAAGGGAAAAGAAAGTAAATTCGACACTGAAGAGGAGGCAATGGCGGTCATAGATAGCATTACCTCTAAAGAAGGTATTGTTTCATCTAAAAAAGTGACTAATTCCAAAGAATATGCTCCGAAATTATTCAGTTTGACCTCTCTTCAAGGTTACATAACTTCTAAATACGCTAATTTTACATCAGATAAGGTTTTAAACGTATGCCAGTCTCTATATGAAGGTAAAGGAAAGGGTGGATATATAACATATCCTAGAACCGACTCTGTCTACTTAGAGGAGAGCTTAACTGATAAAGTAAATCAAGCTTTAAATAGATTAAAGCAAGGTCTTCCATACGAGGATAAGATTAAATTTGCAAAGACAAAGAGAGTTTTCGATTCATCAAAGGTAGATAGCCACAGTGCGATTATACCTACTTACATAGTTCCAAATTCATTGACTCCAGACGAAAAAATAGTATACCAAGCTATAAAGGACAGATTTATCGCAAACTTTATGCCACCTGCAGAATACGAAAACACAGAAATCAAAACAGATGTCGATGGCAATATGTTCCTTACTAAAGGTAAGGTATTAAAAGTCCCTGGCTATTTAGAGGTCTACAACAAGGAGCAAAAAAACGACCTGCTTCCATATGTAGATAAAGGTGAAGCTGTAGAAGTTTTAGAAATTTTACCACTTAAAAAGCAAACTACACCACCTAAATCATACACAGAGGACACACTACTTAAAGCCATGAAAAACTGTGGCAAAAATGTAGATGACGAGGATCTAGTCTTAGCTGGATACTCAATAGGTACATCGGCAACACGTGGTGACGTACTTAAAAAAATCGCCCAAGTTGGATACGTAGCTAAAAAAGGTAAATCATATTACATAACAGATTTAGGAATCAACTTAGTTGAAATATTCCCTGTAAAAGACCTATTCGACGTGGACTACACAGGTAAGCTAGAAAAAAGCCTAAGCGATATCCAAAAGGGAAAATTCTCTCGTAAAGAGTATTTGACGAATATAATGAATTTTATAGTGAAAAATGTGAATTTAATAAAATATGATTCACCTAAAAAAATAAATACAGAGGCTTACGTGTACGATCCTAAAACAGGAAAAAGT
>NZ_JBJDXL010000006.1:0-8602 GCF_051866655.1 Intestinibacter sp. | reverse complement strand
GTGTATCTGCACCATTCCCTGGAAAAGAATGGATTAATGCTGTAGATTATATAGGCAAAAAAGTTGTAGATGTAAATAAATTAATAACTCATAAGTTTAAATTAAGTGAAGGACCAGAAGTATTTGAAAAAATATTAGCAAATAGAGATGAATTTGGTAAAGTATTATTTTTCCCAGAATGGGATGAAAAATAAGGGGAGAGCAATATGAGTATAGACACAATAGTTAAAGAATTAGAAGTTGCTTCTTTACAAATTAGTGAAGAACAAGTAGAAAAAATGATAAAACTTATAGAAGGGCATAAGAGAATATTTGTGTACGGAACAGGTAGATCAGGTTTAATGTTAAAAGCTTTTGCAATGCGTTTAATGCAATTAGGATATAACTCTTATGTAGTTGGAGAAACTACTACTCCATCAGTTCAAAAAGGAGATTTATTAGTAGTGGCTTCTGCTTCAGGAGAAACACAAAGCGTATGCAATGCAGCAGATAGCGCAAAAGTTCAAGGTGTTGATGTAGCAGTTATCACATCAAGTAATAAATCAACTTTAAGCTCTAATCATGAAGCTATAATAACTATAGATGCAGCTACTAAATTTTCTACATCAAAAAGTAGCATACAACCATTAGGTAGTTTATTTGAACAAATGTTATTAATAGTATTTGATACTGTAATTTTAAAAATGAGTGAAATTGATGCAGAGTCTAATAATGACATGGCAGCAAGACATGCAAGCATTGAATAAATAATATAAATATCAAATTATAGTAACAGTTTTGTATAAAATAGAATAGTTGTTTTAGGTTATGCTGGGATGAAATTTTATCCCAGTATTTTTTAATTAGATCGATTCAGATAAAATATTATGATAACTAAAAGGGACGAGCCATACAAGCATAATTTACGAAAAAAACTAATATATTATTGTAGTATAGTTTGAGAAAGGAGGGAGGTCTTGAAGGTATATATTTCTAATTATTTGTCGCACAGTATAAGTATCATTGATTACGAAACTCTTGAAACTGAAAGAGAAATCGAGTTAAATCAGAACATTTATCCACATCACTTTTGGATAGAGGAAAAAGAGCAAAAAATATTTATCCCCAGCTTAAATAATGGAACGCTTTATACTTTGGATATGATAAGTGGCGAAATTATTGATTCGGTATCTGTTGGTGGTAGTTTAAGCCAAATATTTATGTACGAAAAGGAATTATTTATTTCTAATGAGGATACAAATAGCATTTATATAATAAATAAAGATACGTTAGATTTAATAGGTATGATAACTGTAGACGATATGCCACATGGATTTAGCTATGATCAGAAAAATAAAAGGTTGTACGTTCCATGTATAAATTCAATAGTATGCATAGATATAGAAAATAAAGTTATCAACAAGAAAATCGATACTGATTTTAAAGCGTGGCATTTAAAAGTGGATAAGAAAAAAAATGAAATATATATATCAACATTGGATGGAAAATTAGTAATTTTAAATGGAGAAACTTTAGAAGTAATTGGCATTTTTGAGGAGCTGTTGTTGCCTGTGCAGATAGAGTTTAATTACAGGGACAGCAAGGTGTATATAAGTGATTTAGGATACAATCAGATAAAAATTCTAGATTATAAAATGGGAAAATATATAGGAAAAATAAAAATCGACGGAATTCCACAAGGGCTTGAAATATCTAAAGATTGTAGTAGATTATTTGTATCCGATACGAAAAATAACACTATAAAGGTTTATGATACAAAGACAAATCGACTACTAAAGGAGCTTCAAGTAGGAAAAGAGCCTACAACAATAGTTTGTTTGTAGGCTACTTTTTATATGTAGTAAGTAAATTGATTACTTCAGCGTACATATGAGAAGCGTTCTTTTTCCAGTTATTGCAAATATGATTTGCTTGTTTTTCAGAAGAAACATTTAGATTTAAATCTATTAAATTGCTTTGATTTTCAATTACTCTAAGATTGACGATGAATTCATTTTCACTTTGTTTAACAAAACTAGATTTTACTTGAGTTTCAGCTAATAAGCTTTCTTTGTTTAATTTTATATAGTGGTCTACCTTGTTAGCTGAATCAATTGGAATTTTAAGCATAAGAGATTCTAATGTTTCAAGTCCCTTTTGAGTTAGACAATAAAACTCTTTGTCAGAGTCTTTATATATCTTTAAAAATTTTGATTCCATAAGCTGAGATAAAAGTTGTTGCAATGAGAAATAATTCATCATTTCGGTTTCTAAAACAACTTGAGTGATTTGAGAGTTTGTCAAATCCATTTTAATTTTATATAAAATATACAAGATTAAAAGCTTGTGGTAAGCTGTTTCTTCAGATGAATTTTCAAACATATTTATCATCCTCCACTAAACTATTATAATACTATATTAAACTAAAATATAGAAAAATAAAAGGTGTAAAATAGTTAAATTTTTTTACAACGAATATTTTTTTATGAAAAAAGGCTACCAAATTGGTAGCCTCCTTTGTTGGTTTTTCCACCTAAAAGTTTTTAGGGGATTTTAATACTCAAGCATTAAAATTTACTATTTACCAGCCATTTGTTTTTCAGCCATTTCGACTAATTTCTTAGTCATATATCCACCAACATAGCCATTTTGTCTAGCTGTTAAATTACCTTTATCAACTGTTTCATAGTTAGATAAACCTAATTCGTTAGCTATTTCTAATTTCATTTGGTTTAATGCAGCTTTAGCCTCAGGAACAACTTGTCTGTTATTTGTGTTTGCCATAGTAAATTTCCTCCTTAAGTTAATCAACATTTATTTAATGTTGTTGATTATAATTTCTCCAAATTGAAATATTATATTCTAAAAAATTTTGGTAGAGCAGTTATTTTTAAGGAATTTAAAAATTTAGTTATTTTTTTATAAATAGAAAAATAAATTTTTAATAGAATGTATGAAGTTATAAATAGTGAAGGAGGATGAGTTTACTTTTGAGAAAAAAAGCTTTTTTAAATAGTATAGTTTTATTTTTAATTGGATTGCTTTTGATTTTTGCATTAGCTTTTTGTATAAAGACGTATTTCAGTGAGCAAAATGCAGATATTCCGATACACAAGGTCGATACAGACGAGAAGAAAATTTCTCTGACATTTGATATTTCCTATAGCGAGAGAAATGTAGATGAAATTTTAGCTATTTTAGATAAGTACGATGTGAAAGCGACTTTTTTTGTTGTAGGTAATTGGATAGATAAAAATAAAGCTGTAGTAGAGGAAATACATAAGAGAGGTCACGAAATAGAAAACCATTCTAATACACATCCTAATTTCAATGAAATATCAGAGGAAGATATAAATACAGAATTAGAATCGACTTCTAAAAAAATCAAAGAAATTACAGGGCACGAATCTAATATATTCAGACCACCGTTTGGAGAAATCGATGAAAATAGAGTTAAACTATGTGAATCCCTAGGATATACAGTTGTAAAATGGAATGTAGATTCAATGGATTGGAAAAATATAGATGATAATAACATAATTGACAGAGTTGCACAAAATACTTCTCCAGGTTCTATAATACTATTTCACGGAGATGGCAAAAATGTAGATTATTATTTGGATCAAATCGTATATTATTTTAAGCAAAATGGATATAACATGGTAAAGGTTTCAGATTTAATTTACGATGAAAATTACTACATAGATTCATCTGGCGTACAGACATTGAAGAAATAATTTAAATACAAATAGCCAGTACATAAAAATAAAATGTAATAAATATAGATTTAAAAAAATATATTTATAACGTATAGAGATAAAGAAATAATTAACAATTCGGAGGGATAAAGAGTATGGTAGTTATGAAAGGCGATACAAATATTGTAAATTTGTGTGGGGAACTTGAAGATAATTTAGAATTTAGTCATGAAATATTTGGAGAAAAATTTTATAATGCAAAAATAAAAATAAATAGATTAAGTGATTCTAGTGATATCTTGCCAATGACCATTTCAGAACGATTGATACAGGAATTAGACTTCGAAAAGAATAAGCATGTAAATGTAATCGGGCAACTTAGATCGTATAATAAGAATGTAGGAGAAAAAAACAAATTAATTTTAACTGTATTTGTGAGGGAAATAAAGCCAATTGATGAAGAAAACAAAGATCCTAATAGTATTTACCTAGATGGTTATATATGCAAACGTCCTACATATAGAAAGACTCCTTTAGGTAGGGAGATAACAGATTTGTTAGTCGCTATAAATAGACCTTACAACAAATCTGATTATATACCTTCTATAGTGTGGGGAAGGAATGCAAAGTTTGCCAGAAATTTAAAAGTAGGCGACAGGATCCAAATGTGGGGTAGAATTCAAAGTAGACCTTATGAAAAGAAAATAGATGAAGAGACTATAGTAAAAAAAGTAGCCTATGAGGTTTCAGTTTCTAAAATAAAAAAAGTAGAAGAGGATGAAAATTAAATATTTACGTATTAAAAATTAAATAAAAGATGTAAAATATAAATAAGAATTTTATAATCTATAGAAACAATGTTTTCATATAAATTATACAAATACGATTTCTTGTGTATTTTAAAAATTTATCCTCTAAAATATAATGGAGGATTTTTTGTTTAATAAAATAAGGAGGATTAGCATGAGTATTAATTATACAGTAGTTGCAGTGATAATGCTATTTGTAGTTCTTGTAAGCATCCAATTTACACTAAATAAAATATTGATGATTTTAAAGGATATAAGAGAAATACTTCTTAATAATAAGGTAAAGGATGATTATAATGAAAGAACTAGAAAATATTAAGGACGATATACAGAACATAGCAGAGGCTATTTTGTCTGTTTTAAATATAGATGTAACTATAGTAGACGAGAACTTTATAAGAATTGCAGGTACAGGAAAATATATAGATAAAATTGGAGACGAGGTCGATGGATATTCTGCTTTTAAAAAATCTTTTACGGAACAGGTTGAAATTTTTATTGAAGATCCAAAGAATAGTACCATTTGTAAAGGCTGTGACCATGTGAAAATTTGCAAGGAATTTGCAGAGGTATGTTGTCCTATAGTTTTAGATGGTAAGTCTTATGGAGTTATAGGACTTATAGCATTTAGCCAACAACAATCTGATGCTATAAAGGGTAATATAAATGACTTGATGAATTTTTTGAAAAAAATGGCGGATTTGATTTCAAGTAAGCTAAAGGCGCAAATCAATACTGAAGAATTAGAGGTAGAAAAAAAGAAATTAGAAATTTTGCTAGACAGTATGGATAAGGCCGTAGTTTCTGTAGATATAAATGGTCATGTAGATAAGTGCAACCATAAGTTTAAAGAGTTATTTAATTTAAGAGACGAGGATTTATTTGAAAAGAGCATGTTTGATGTATTGAATTTCATTAAAAAAGTAAATGATAATAATTTCAATAAATATAAAATGGGAAGCTTTGTCTACAATAAAAGAAACAGAAATGTAAAAGGAATTTACAATATAAATAAAATAATGATAAAAGGAAAGTTCAAAGGATATGTTATAGACTTCATAGAAAAGAAGGAGGCTATAAAGAACTACAATAAAATCAACAAGGATTACAAAATAACTCTAGATAATATAATCGGAAATAGCGAGCTAATAATTCAAACTAAAAGAAATGCATTGATAGCATCTCATTCTACTTCGACTATATTGATTACCGGCGAAAGTGGAACGGGTAAAGAATTATTTGCAAGATCAATACATAATCATAGCGCTAGAGCGGATCATCCTTTTGTAACTGTAAACTGTGCTGCTATTCCAGATAATCTACTGGAAAGCGAGCTATTTGGATACGAAGAAGGAGCTTTTACAGGTGCTAAGAAGGGGGGTAAATTAGGAAAATTTGAATTAGCTGATAAGGGAACTATATTCTTAGATGAAATAGGAGATATGAGCTTGCATTTACAGGCTAAGCTACTTAGAGTTCTCCAAGAGCGCGAGTTAGATAAAATCGGTGGAAAGAGCAATATATTCATAGATGTAAGAATTATTGCAGCTACAAATAAAAATTTAAGTGCTATGGTTAAAAATGGCTCTTTCAGAGAGGATTTATATTATAGATTGAATGTTATTCCTATAAAATTACCGAGCCTTAGAGAGCGTAGAGAGGATATACCGCTATTGATTGATTATATGATAAAGGAATATTCGGACAAGCTTGGAAAAGAGATTTTAGGTATAGACGAAAATGCCAAGCAGCTACTTATGAATTATGAATGGCCAGGTAATATTAGAGAGCTTCAAAATGTAATTGAATATAGCATAAATATGTCTCAATCTAAAATTCTAACATTAGATTCCATGCCAAAAACACTTACAACCATAAATTATGTTGAAGAAAGAGTAGACAACGAAGAAATAAGAACATTAGAAGAATTAGAAATTAGAGAAATAAAAAGAGCTTTAGATTTGTATAAAAATTATAAAAAGGATAAGGAATTAGCCGCAAATGCTTTGGGGATATCTAGAGCTACTTTATATAGAAAATTAGAAAAATACAAGGACAATCTTGATATAAAATAATTGCAATTTGATTTAAAATAGTCTCAAAATGAGATAAAATCTCATAATGAGATTATTTTTTTTGAAACTGAGAAAATATAAATATATATTACTTCAAAAAAATAAATATAAAATGATAATCTAAAAAATATTTAAAGTAATTATCAAAAAATAATTAATAAAAAATATTTTTTGAAATGTAAAAAGTTGGCACGAAAAATGCTATTAATATTATTAAGAAAAATTTTTATTTGAATTATGAGATTTATTTTGTTTTAGTTAATTTAGGAGGAACGGTCATGAGAGATATAAGAAAACAATTAATTGAAATGTTAAAGGCAGAAGTAAAACCTGCATTAGGATGTACAGAACCAGTAGCAGTAGCACTAGCTTGTGCAAAAGCTAAAGAATTATTAGATGAAGAAATAGTAGAAAACAGAATTTTAGTAAGTCCAAGTATATATAAAAACGGAATGTGCGTAGGAATTCCAGGTACAGATAGATTAGGATTAAAAATAGCAGTTGCAATGGGATTTGTAGGCGGACATTCAGAAAATGGTTTAACAGTATTAGAAACACTAGATGATGAACAAGTAAAAGAATCAGAAGACTATGTAGATACAAAGCCTATAAATATAATTCCAGCACAAACTAAAGATAAAGTATTTATAGAAGTTGACTTAAGAGGAGAAAATAACATAGCAAAAGTAGTTATAAAAGAAAAACACGACAATTTTGTATATTTGCAAAAGAACCAAGAGGTTTTATTAGATACAGGTGATTTCAACCAAGAAGACGTTGTAGAAGAAACTGTTTCACCAAGAAAAGAAACATTAATGGACACTACAGATATAAAAGAAATAGTACAAAATGTTGAAAAAATGGATTTTGAAGACATCAAGTTCTTATTAGATGGAATTCAAATGAATATGGATATAGCCAAATACGGATTAAATAATAAAGCAGGAATCGGTGTTGGATTTGGTATTAAGAGAGCTAAAGAAGAAGGATATATGTCTAATGATTTATTAACTGAGGCTATGATGCTAACAGCTGCAGCTTCAGATGCTAGAATGGCAGGTATAAAAATGCCTGTTATGAGCTCAAATGGTAGTGGAAACCACGGTTTAACAGCTATACTTCCAATAGTTGCATATAACAATAAATACCCTCAAACTGATGAAAACTTAGCAAAAGCATTGGCAATATCTCACTTAGTAACTGGATATATCAAAAATTACACTGGTAGATTATCTGCAGTTTGTGGATGTGGTGTAGCTGCTTCTACAGGATCAGCTGCTGGTATATCTTGGCTTATGGACAGAGATATCAACCACATAAAAGGTGCTATAGAAAACATGATAGCTAACTTAAGTGGTATGATTTGTGACGGTGCAAAGGCTGGTTGTGCATTAAAATTATCTTCAGCAGCTTCAGCATCAATCCAAAGTGCTATAATAGCAAAACAAGGATTCCATGTTCCACCTAAAAATGGTATAATCGGTGACAAAGTAGAAGAATCAATTAAGAACTTAGGTAAAGTAAGTGACCAAGGTATGCAAATTACAGACCAAGTAATTATAGATGTAATGAACGAAATAAATAAAGTTAAATAGTTTATAAATTAGGCACAAGTTAATAATTATAGATATTAAATGAAAAATAACTCTATTTTGATCTTATATGATTGGAATAGAGTTATTTTTTTGCATATAATTAAAAAAATGAAACTTTTTTCGAAAAATAATACACTATATAACGAAAGGAGAAGAAAATGAGCGCTCAGATATCAATAGAAAATTTTGAAGAAATATATAAAGCTACATACAATAGCACATTAAAATACATAATATGTAAATGTTCAAATATAGAAGATGTCAACGATTTATTGCAAGATACATATGTAGAGCTGTATAAAATTTTAAAAAGAAAAAAATACATATTATTAGAAAATCAATCGAATTTCGTTATAGGAATAGCTAAGAAGAAAATACAAAGACATTACGGATTGCTGTATAAACTAAAAACATATTCTATATCGAAAAATTCAGGAGAGGATGAA
>NZ_JBJDXL010000005.1:0-8607 GCF_051866655.1 Intestinibacter sp. | reverse complement strand
TTGTACTTATCCAAATATGCCAATATCTTTCCCTTTGATTCAAAGTCCTTAGGATATATAGTAATGGATGAAGGAACTGATGAAGCCCCTAGTAAATTCAATGATTGCTGCTTATCATCTTCAAATCGCTGACCTGTTATGACGTTGTAATCTGATTTTTTTTGTTCCTCTACAATTTTAGATTTTTTACAGCTGTTTATATAATAACTGCTAAGCTCATTGCTATATCCTATTCCTTGAGATAAATCAGATAGATTGCTATCCTTTTTAGCTCTAATTATTCCAGTTATGCTTATAGTCAAGGATTTTTTAGAGTTGTATAGCTTCTGTAAATTTTTGTCGCTTATATCTGTCGTAAAGTATTGTCCTTTCTTTTTATAAAATTCATCATTTAAGATAATTTTATATTCCTTTCCTATAAGCTCATCGAATTTTATATTTTCTTCTTTATCATAATCTACACCTAAAGCCTTTAAAATATCTCTATCTACTCTATTGTATTCATCTACTACGAGCACGATATCTGACTTGTCAGTTGGATAATACCCGTACAGCAAATCGTAATTTTGCTCTAAATAGTTTTCCTCTCCATTTCCTTCAGGATAAGATGAAAAATTGATAGCAGAAGTATCTAATATCGAAACTCTTCCATTATCATCCTTTTTAAGGATATTCATATCTACTTGACTTTTATATGATATTGCAGAAAATAAATCTTTGTCCATATTTTTTATATATTCGACATATTCATCTGTTATCTGATTTTTATGCGATTTACTATTTGCCTCCCAATCATATGGATATATTATATCTTCGTTTGTGTACAATTCAAAATTGTCATTGTCCTTTTGAATATCTTTTATTTTATCTATTTGAGCGTAAATATCTAAACTACCGTAATCATTATCTATTACAATAGGAAAATCTGCTAGAGTATTTTTTTCATAATCATCTATTTTCTGTTCAAATCCAGTAATCAATGATATCAATATAGCAATACCTATAATTCCAACGCTGGATATAAGCATATAGAGAAATGTTCTGACTTTTTTATTGGACATATCTCTTGCAGCCAGCTTCATAGCCATACCTACACCCATAGCTGTCTTTTTTAATGAAATATTTCTCTGATGCAAATCCTCCTTGAGTGGATTGCTGTCGTAAACGATCTCTCCATCTCTAAAGGAAATAATTCTAGTAGCGTACGATTTAGCAATCTGTTCATTTTGAGTCACTACGATAACTAATTTATCCTTAAAAACCTCACTCATCAAGTCCATTATCTCTAGACTAGCTTTGCTGTCTAGATTTCCTGTAGGCTCATCTGCAAGTATTATCTTAGGATCGTTTACTAATGCACGTGCAATCGCCACTCTCTGCATTTCGTCTCTAGATAAAAATTCTGATGTCTTTCTCATATAATCCTTAATGCCGACTTTATCTAAGGCATCTAATGCCTTTTTTTGCTTTTCCTCCTTAGACAAGTCATTAAGTGATATCGCAACTTGTACATTTTCTAATATACTTAGATGAGGTATTAGGTTGTAATTTTTAAATATAAATCCTACAGTATTATTTCTGTATGAATCCCAATCAGAATCGCTAAAATCCTTTGTAGATCTGCCATTTATTATTAAATCGCCCTTATCACAATGCTCTAAGCCACCTATTATATTCAAACAGGTAGTCTTTCCTGAGCCACTTGGTCCTAAAATTGTCACAAATTCGCTCTCTCTAAACTTTAAATTAATCCCATCTAGAGCGATTTGCTTATTGCCTCCTGTTATATAACTCTTATAAACATTTTTAAGCTGTAACATAGTCCCTCCTAAATCTATTTACCTCAACTATTTTAGACAAATACATTTTAATATATTTTAAATATAAAAGAAATATATTAATAAAATATGAATTAAATATAGATGTAAAATTTTATATTAAGTTCATATTTACAATCTATAATGTTATAATGTAATTTAGTTAAAATAAATTTGCCTAAACGGTAAACTTTCTTAATATAGATAATAAATTTGAGGTGCTTTAAATGTTTAATATACTAGTAATTGAAGATAACAAAAATATGAGAAAGCTCATATGTGCTACTTTAAAACAAAATGGATACTCAACTTATGAAGCCTCTGACGGTGAGGTTGGATTAGATGTTTTAGATACTACACATATAGATTTGATAATTTGCGATATAATGATGCCTAATATGGATGGCTATGAATTTACTGAGACTTTAAGAGAGGGACATTGTGAAATCCCGATTATAATGGTGACTGCTAAAGAACAGCTAGAAGACAAGAAAAAGGGATTTTCTATGGGAGCGGACGACTATATGGTAAAGCCTATCGATTTTGAGGAATTAATTCTGAGAATAGGGGCAATATTGAGGAGATCAAAAATTGTAAATGACCACAAGATAACTATTGGAAACACTGTTTTAGATTATAATTCTCTATCTGTAACAGTAGGTGGTGAATGTAATACTCTCCCTAAGAAGGAATTTTACCTTTTATTTAAATTAGTATCTTCGCCAGATACTATATTTACACGTAGACAGCTTTTAGATGAGATTTGGGGTATGGAGAGCTTAGCAGATGAGCGAACTGTAGATGTACATATCAAGAGAATAAGAGAGCGCTACAGAGATTCCAAGGATTTTGAAATTGTCACAGTAAGAGGTCTTGGATATAAAGCGGTGGTCAATTCATGATAAGAAACCTACAGACAAAGCTTATTTTATTCATGGTTTTGATTTCGATATTTTCTGGATGCTTCTCATTTATTATTTCGTATTGCTTTTACGGAAATACCATAGAGCATACTATGAAGCAAAACCAAACCAAAATAGCTGAAAATATTTTGCTATTACACGATGAAACTGATTTTCCACTTGAAAAGATTATTTCGATGGATTTTGGAAGTGAATACGAAATAAATGTAGTAAACGATATATCAAGCTACGATGATTTAACTGAAAGTGGCGAAGTTATTTACTCTGAAAAACCACTTCATTCGATTACTACACTTGTCCCAGTTGAAGATAAATACGTCGTGATTTCAAATAAACCAAAGAAGAACTTATTTTTTTATACAACTATAAATAGTCTACTTGCTATTTCATATACATTGGTATTTATATCGATAATAGTGACTATGCTTAGTAAAAAATTTTTAATGCCTATTAGAAATTTAAACTACGCAACTGGAGAGGTCGCCAAGGGAAATTTCAATATAAAATTACCTATCCCAAATGAATTTGAATTAGCTTCTTTAACTGCAAAATTCAATACAATGGTAAAGGAATTAAATAGCATCGAGACACTTAGAAACGACTTTATAAGCAATGTATCCCACGAAATCAAGACGCCAATAGCGACTATACAAGGATTTTCAAACTTATTAAAGGACGATACTCTTTCAAAGGAGGACAGAGACGAATATCTAGATATAATAATCAGCGAAACATCTAGAATTTCCAATTTAACCAGCAATATTTTGAAGCTGACTAAATTAGAAACTCAAGAAATCATAACAGACAAGGTGGCATTTTCTCTAGATGAACAGCTAAGACATTCTGTGCTTCTTTTACAGAGGGATTTAAGCGAAAAAAACTTAGACATAGATATAGATCTAGATGAGGTAGAAATATACAGTAACGAGGACCTATTACAGCAGGTTTGGTTAAACCTGATCTCAAACGCGATAAAATTTACAGACGAAAATGGAAAGATATCTATACAATTGATGGATACAGAGGATACTGCAACTGTTAAAATTACAGATACAGGTATCGGCATGAACGCTGAGAGTATAAATCATATTTTCGATAAATTCTACCAAGCGGATAAATCGCATTCTAGCAATGGAAATGGCTTGGGACTAGCTCTTGTAAAACGCATCGTCGACTTATGTGACGGTACGATAAGAGTCAAGAGCATGCTAGGTGAAGGCTCTTCCTTCACAGTTGAATTGCCTAAAAATAATATTAAAATAGAGGGTTAATAAACCCAAATACACTTTTAATCTAATTTAAGGGGGACTTTGTCCCCCTTATTTTTCTTTATCTATATATTTTTATATCGTTTATTAGCTCATAGACTTAATCATTTTTTGTATATACATATAATAGTTATTCCACATATCGTTTATATTGTCTATATCTTCACAAGTCATTATATATGGAGTATCCATAGTCATATATTCAGAAGTCATATTTCCCATGTACTGCATTGGAGTCATATCGAATATAGGATCTATATAGCTACATTTATACTCGTTTTCGTCCATATAGTTATATGATTTCTCCATACATCCACAAGATTTCTCTGAGTAATCGCTTTGTTTTTTCATACAGTCGCAGGATTTTTCATGGCAATCGTGTTGTTTCTTCATACAGTCACAAGATTTTTCATGGCAATCATGTTGTTTCTTCATACAGTCACAAGATTTTTCATGGCAATCGTGTTGTTTCTTCATACAGTCGCAGGATTTTTCATGGCAATCGTGTTTTTGATTACTTGTGTAGTCATCCATACAGCTATTTAATTTGCTGTTGCATTTATTTATAATTTGCTCACATTTTTTAGATTTATTTCCGTATTCCTTTATCTTTTCTTCTGCAGACTTATAGCATTGTAGCGCTTTTTGTTCGTATTTTAGAGCCTGGTTGTATAAATATTTTGCCTGCTCTTTATAATTTTCTGCCTTTTCATACGCACATTTTGCATTTTCACATTTTTCTTTAGCCTGCTGTTCTATTTGAGTCGCTTGTTTATATAGACATTTAGCCTTTTCACAAAGCTCTTCTGCCTTTTTCATCAATTCCTGAGCACTGCAATTAGCTTTTTTAGAGCCCATATCGGCCTCCTTAGCACATTGCATTAGATTGCATGATTTTTGAGATAAGCATTTTGCATTTTCTTCAAGCTCTTTTGCCTCTTTAAGAGCACAATTAGCCTTTTCTTCATACTTCATAGCTTTGTCAAATAACTCTTCTGCTCTCTTTGCCAAATCTGTGCATTTATCCTCACATTTGATTTCACAGTCCTCTTCACATGGACAAGGATATTCTTTTATTTTAGGTTTACATTTAGTTGGTTTACAGCTCTCTATTGGAGTTATACATTTATCAGGAATGCAGCTTTTTGGATTACATTCACATGGTTTAGTGTTGCAAGTACAATTATATTGAGGTAGATGCTCCTTTTTTGTACAATAATTCATATCCTTGTCGCAAATATTCCCCTGATTATTAAATGAACAAGATTTCTTTTTCTTTCTCATAATATGTCATTCCCCTTTTTGTGATAATCAAAAAACATATATATTTGTTTATTATAATTATATGTAAACTAAAAAAACTGGTTACAATCAGCAAAAAACTCACGCCGAAAATCCCATATAAAAGTAGTAAATCAAAAACACAACGAGTACAATCAGCACGATTTTTTCCAAATACACAAGTAAAATATCTTTATAGCCTATAAATCTCATATACCTTCTTATAAAAATAATATTTGTCGTAAATGATATTCCTTGACATATCACAATTATTGCAACAGTCAATCTAGATATAAATGTTATTTTGTTGTTCAATACCTCAATCGAGTAGATTTGATTTAAAAATCCTAAACTAATCGATTTTGCAATATAATCGGGGTACGGCATTTTTAAAATTCCTAGAAAATCTGCGTACAGATCACTAATAATATTTACTGCTATTTCATTTTTTATAATAAAATCCGTAAATAAAAAAGAAAATATCAAAAGAGGAACCATTCCTGCGACTATATTTATAGCCTCGTTTAAGTACTCAAAAATATACTTAAACAAGCTCTTTTTTTCTTTATTTTTCAAATACATCATTATAGACATTTTAAATTTATTTTTTCTATATGTCTTCTCCTTGTATTTGTTTTTTACAAAGAAGGTTTTTTTAATATTCTTTATTGGATAAATTCTACACAGAATCAAATTTACAACTGAAAACACGAATAGATAAGATATTATAAGAGTTATAAAATTTAACCTCAATCGATTTGCTGTATATATTATTAAATAAATCTGCAAAATTGGATAATTCAATATTGAGTTTACACATTCATTTTTTCTAAGCTTACCCTCTCTATATAGCCTATACACTAGATAAAATCCAACAAAGCTATCTACAAAGAAAAACACTGCAAATATCACTATATTCTTACCGCTCGTCCTAAAAAACCTCTTCGTAAACCCTCCAAAGCATCCATCAAATATATTTAAAAGACCATACTCTATAAGAAACGGTAAAAACACAGCACTTATCGGAAAAAATACAACTAACCTAAATATGCTCTCCTTCATTATCTGAACTAGATCCTGATCTTCAAAAAATATAAATTCATTTTTAAATAAAAAAACTGCCAAGATCAAAAGCGATAAAATTTTTAGAAATATATCTAATCTTACAAATAAGCTCTTTTCTTTTTTGATGATCTCCTTTATAAGTACAAGCGATATAAATAAAATAGTACAGGTATACACAAATCCTCTATGCTTTAAATAAACTAAATCCGATATATAAATTACAGGAGAGACGATATTTTTATTTACAAACAGCGGAAGAAAGAAAAATACTACTCCAATCGCCGAAAATACAACGATTTTAACCACCTCAAAAAAATCCTTATCACTGAGCTGTTTTATATCCTCCATAAAATCACCTCTATATTTATTTTGATTTATTTTATTTTTTTCCTCTATTTATTTTTAGACAATATTCCAAAATTTGCTTTAAAATGAATATAACTGTATAATATATAAATGGTATTATTTTAAATTGGAGGTGATAATTTGAGTGATATTAATAAAACTATATTAATATTAACAGCTCAATTTGGTGCTGGCCATGTAAGTGCAGCAAATGCTATAAAGGAGTATATACTAGAAAAAAATCCAAATTACAATATAGTAATTCAAAATTTTATAAACGCCAGCATACCGCGTATAAATAACCCCATGGTTAAGATGTACGAAAAAAATACTAAATACGTACCAGAACTTTATAACTATTATTATTATGCCAAGAAAAATTTTAATTCAAAATTCGATATAACGTATAAAATATATACGCCTAAGCTGACAGAATATATATTGGAAATAAAACCAGACTTGATAATCTCGACATTTCCATCGGCTGCTGGATGTGTTCACGACTTTAACTCAAAGCAGGAAAACAACCCTATTCCATGTATAACAGTCATCACAGACGTTGTAGACAGCTTAGAATGGATTTTTCCTAATACAGATATGTATTTTGTACCTACATACGAAATTAAACATAGATACGTCCAAAAGGGCTTAAATCCCGATATTTTTAGGGTTACAGGCGTACCTACAGATAAAAGGTTTAATATAAAAAATAAAACTTATTTCAAGGATGGAAAATACAATCTTCTTCTAATGGGTGGCGGAAGAGGTCTATTCGATTTCGACGAGGATTTTATGAGATGGCTAGATGAATTTTGCTTAGAATACAAAGACAAGCTTCATATAACTATTGTAACAGGTAAAAACGAAAAGCTCTTCAACAATTTAACTGTAAAAAAACCTCTAAAAAATATAGAGGTCTTGGGATTTGTGACTAATATGCCGGATTTAATCAAGGATTACGATTTATTAGTGACTAAACCAGGTGGAGCTACTCTATTCGAAGCTATAAATGCTCAAATCCCTATTATAATAAAGACGCCTAAGGTCGGACAAGAAATCGAAAACTCAAAATTCATAATCGACAAGGGAATAGGCATAGTGTACAACAGTGAGTTCGAGCTAAAGGAAATTTTCGACCTAATGGTAAATGGAGATTTAGATCACAGAATAAACTTCATGCTCGAAAACCTAGTCCACGTAAAGAAAAATATAAATCCCGAAAAAATCGGCGACTACGTAATGGAGCTTCTATAGAAAAGCTAAACAAAAAAGGTACAAAAATAGATTTCTAATCTGTTTTATGTACCTTTTCGATTATATTCTTTTATACTATCTATATTGTTCTAAATTAATAACCTTACCTAAATCGACCTTTTCCTTAACGAGCTTTTTATTCTTATTTTTGATATATTTTACCTTATTTTTAATCAAATTAATTTGATATAGCTCTACTAAAGAGAAAATTATAATTATTAAAACCTCATAGCTTATCATAGCGTTAAAATTCTCAATATTTTTAATATTTATATAATAAATAGCCACTAGGTCACAACACAGAAGCTCTATTATAATTATTGTAGATAGCCTCTTTAAATTTAAACTAGCTTTACTTCTCTTGCCTATCTTATATACTCCCAGCTTACTCTCACCCAACATCATCAGTATATCTTGAAATGCTATTTTGCATATACTTACATCAAACGCTTCTAGTAATAAAATTGCTATAGATATAAATATAACAAAACCCAAATTAAATTGAACTAGCATATCTCCTCTTACATTGCTGGTCATTAAAAAATATGTAGTAAATAATGTTAAAAATCCTGCAAATGTATAATTAATTCTATTTTCTTTTTTCTTAGTGTAGAAGGTATATAAAAATCCAACTATTAATATGAACCAAGGGAT
>NZ_JBJDXL010000004.1:0-1961 GCF_051866655.1 Intestinibacter sp. | reverse complement strand
GACAAAATATATCTGCATCTACCTCATTAAAAAAATCTAAAAAGCCTTTAGTCACGCAGGCTCTTATTCCGTTTACATTCCATGATATAAATTTCATAAAATTTTCTCCTTTTTTAATTTTATCGAATTAATCGTATTAATTATTTTTTATCATATTAATTATTTTTTGTTGTTTTCCTTCTATTTATTATACCTTATTATATATATTTAACTATATTTTTTTATAATTTAAATCATAAAAAAGAACATTTTTAATTTAATTTTATAAATAATTACAATAAAATGAATATTTGATATTTTTTGTCATTTAATGCGATTTTTACTTTTCATAAAACGATGATTTTTCTTCCATTTTATGTTAATATATTAATAGATTAAGATGTATAAATCTAATTATTCAAGATGTTATAAATCTAATTATATTTTTTAAAATACAAGGGGGTATTCTTCAATGAAATTTTCTAACAGAGTAAAATCTATGCAATCTTCTCCAATCAGAAAGCTTGCACCATTAGCTACTAAAGCTAAAGCAGACGGAGTAAAAGTTTATCACTTAAATATAGGACAACCTGATATAAAAACTCCAGAATGTTTCTTCGAAGCAGTTAAAAACTTTAAAGAACCAGTTCTTGAATATGCTGGATCTCAAGGTCTTCCTGAATTAATAGAAGCATTACAAAAATACTACAAAACTTACAATATGGACTTCGCTGCTGAAGATCTAATAGTAACTAACGGTGGTAGTGAAGCTTTATTATTCTCTTTCATGGCTATGTGTGATCCAGGGGATAACGTTTTAATACCAGAACCATTCTATACTAACTACAATGGTTTCGGACAATCTATAGGAATGAAAGTTAAACCTATAACTACTAAAGCTGAAAACGGATTCCACCTTCCATCAAAAGAAGAAATAGTTGCTCAAATAGATGACAAAACTAAAGCTATATTAGTTTCTAACCCAGGTAACCCAACTGGTTGCGTATACACTAAAGAAGAAGTTTATATGTTAGCTGAAATAGTTAAAGAAAACGATTTATGGTTAGTAGCTGATGAAGTTTATAGAGAATTCATATATGAAGGACTTGACTACACTAGCTTCGGTAACGTAAAAGAAATCGAAGACAGATGTATAATAATAGACTCTGTATCTAAGAGATACAGCGCTTGTGGTGCTAGAATAGGTTCTATAGCTTGTAAGAACCAAGAATTCATGGGCGAAGTTATGAAATTATGCCAAGGTAGATTATGTATAGCTACTATAGAACAATTAGGTGCTGCTGCATTATTCAACGAAACTCCAGCTTCTTACTTAAAAGAAGTAAACGATGAATACTGCAAGAGAAGAGATGTATTATACGAAGAATTAATGAAAGCTGAAGGCGTTATATGTGAAAAACCAATGGGTGCTTTCTATATAGTTGCTAAATTACCAGTTGACGATGCTGAAGACTTCGTAAAATGGATGTTAACTGAATTCCGTATGGATGGAGCTACAGTTATGGCTACTCCAGCTGCTGGATTCTATGCAACTCCTGGTCTTGGACTTGACGAAATAAGACTTGCTTACATCTTAAAAGAAGAAGATTTAAGAGCTGCTGGTAAATTATTAGCTGAAGGATTAAAAGCTTACAAAGCTGCTAAAGCTAATGCTTAATACTAAATTTTAAATTATAATTTAACTTAAAATAGACAAAAGGGGGTGTTGCAAAATAGAGTAAAATCTATTTTGTATTCACTTCCTTTTTTGTATTTATGAATGAAATTGAAGCTAACGCTTAAAATCATTTAGATTTGTATAAATTTAGGCACAACAAAAAGAAGTAGTTAATTTTATTTTTTTTTACATATTAAGCTACTTCATTTTGTTTAAATAAAGATACACCTAAACGGTTATTTATTATTTTGGAATGTAATTTATTAATATTATATCCAAGGCATAAAAATAGAATATCTATATT
>NZ_JBJDXL010000003.1:0-8618 GCF_051866655.1 Intestinibacter sp. | reverse complement strand
AGCCGAAAAAGATACAATAGAAGTTTCTATACTGAATTTAGAAGAAATAGCAGACGTAGTTGAGGTTCTATTTGCAATAGGTAAGAAATACGGATACGATGAAGAAGATATACTTGAAAAGAGGGCTCAAAAGAAGCTTAAATCAGGTGGTTTTGAAAAAAATATTATTTTGAAGAAAACGTACTAAAATTAAAAAAAGATATATTAAAAACATAAGAGAGAGATGATATATTTCGAAATCCAAAATTTCTATCGAATTTTAGGTGAATCTTCCTATAAATATATTTCTCTCTCTATATTTTTATTAACTTAATTTTTTTTGTTCGAACATTTTAGTCCAAACGGGTTGAACTTTTAAGTCTGAACGGGTTGAATATTTTAGTTCAACAGTTACGGATTTAAATCCGAATACATTTTTATATCGATAATGACTTAAATAAAAAATAAAAGAGACTCAAAATCGAGTCTCTCTATAAATCAACTTCTATATATTTATTTCCACAGTATTCTAACACGCGAATTAAGTCGCTGTACTCAATAGATAGAGTAGTTGTATTGAATTCGGGATGCATAAGAACTCTGTGTCCTGTAAGATCCTTATCTAGTAAAACTATAACTTTTCCAGAGTCGTTTACTACTCCAAGTGGAGTTACTGAACCTTTAGTTAGCTTTAGTAGCTCGTATAATTTTTCTTCGCTTGCAAAGCTAAGTCTCCTACTGCCGATAATTTCTCTAAGTGCTTTCAAATCAGCTCTTTTAGTTTCTGTCACAAAATAAAGATAGTAGTTTTTAGCTGTATCTTGTAAAAATAAGTTCTTGCAGCCAATGCCCTTTATGTTTTTTGTAACAACCTCAGCAGCTTCAAAGGCTGTAAATACTGGTTCATGATCTATTTTATCGTATTTAATATCTAGTTTATCTAAAAGCTCATATACCTTTTTTTCAGTTGATCCTTTAATTTTTTCTTGTGTTGTCATTTTTCCTCCTTATTTCATCTATTTACAATATAGTATTAATACTTAAGCTGCCGGATGACTAGTACTGTGTTGCATTTTCATAGTACATAATATTGTATAGATAGATCCAAATAATATAAATCCAATTCCGATTATCATATTAAAAGGAATAAATTCTTTTAATACTATAAATGCTAAAACTGGAGCTATAATTGGTTTGAAGAAAAATATTAGTGAAGTTGTATTTGCATCAGTATATTCCATTGCTAGAAAATAGAAGCAATATCCCATACCTGTAACGCCGACAGCTATATATAAAAATACTGGTATACTAGATGCTGTGTAGCCTGTAAGTAGAGGAACATTTGCAAATGTATCTAGATTATGTGCTATTAAGAAATCGGCGATACTACTTATATGGCTCATTAAAGTTAAAATTAAAAGCTCTAGACTACCAAATATAAAGCTAAAGCAAGTTACAACAATTCCACCAAATTTGCCTGTAGATTTTTTACCGCATACACCGTAAAATGCAAATGTAAGTGCTGATAATATTGTCAATGTAATACCTACAGGTGACAATTTAGTATGAAGAGGATTTATTATAAATAAAATTCCCACTACCTGCATTATTAAAGCTACGACATTGTGTTTGTATATTGGTGCTTTTAACAGTAAGTGCGCAAAAAATAGTACGAATATAGGATTACAGCTAAATATTGAAGCTACTACAGATGCGTTTGTATTCATAACTGCTAATTGGAATAATATCATACTTACTACTATACATATAAATCCAAGCCAAGCGAATTGAAGTAAATCTTTTTTTTCTAAATTGATTTTTTTAGCTTTTAATACTCTTAAAGCAAATGGCAATAATACTAAGCTCCCCACCAAGAAACGAGAAACTGTCATCTGTATAGAGTTAAAGTTTCCAGCAACTAGCTTTAAAGATATTTCCATTGTACTAAAGAAAAAAGTACTCAAAGCTATACATAAATATCCTTTTTTCAAAGTGAACACCTCCACAATTTATATTAATACCAATATTTGTCATTTGCAAGACATTATAAAATTATTTTTGGTAGAGTCAACATTATTAATATGATAAAATATATTTATATGGAATATAATAATTAAAAAAGGAGGAATTACATATGTCAAAAAAAGAAAATTTGACTAGCAGTGAAAAGCGTGACAGCTTTACATCAAAAACAGGCTTTATACTGGCGTGTATAGGTTCAGCTGTAGGTCTTGGAAACATATGGCTATTTCCATATAGAGTAGGTCAATTTGGAGGAGCTGCTTTTTTAATTCCATACATAATATTTATTGTATTATTGGGATATACTGGACTTATGGGCGAATTTGCTTTTGGTAGAATGAGTCAAACAGGTCCTATAGGATCATTTAAAATGGCTCTAGAGACTAAGGATAAAAAATGGGGAGGATTTTTAGGAATCATACCTGTGTTTGGTGCTTTTGGTATAGCAGTAGGATATGCAGTAGTAGTAGGATGGTTTATAAGATTTTTAGTTGGATTTATAACAGGTAGTGCTATAGCATCAGCAGATAGTGGAGCTTATTTTGGGCAAATAGCAGGGCCTTTTGGAAGTACAGTTTGGCATTTGATGGCACTTATAATAGTTACTATAGTGTTGATATCTGGTGTTTCTAAAGGAATAGAAAAGATGAACAAAATCATGATGCCGGCATTTTACGTTTTATTTGTAGTATTAGTAGTTAAGGTACTTACATTAGATGGGGCTGTAGATGGATTAAAATATTTAGTTTTTCCTGAATGGTCATGTTTATTTAGTCCAAAGACGTGGATTTACGCTTTAGGTCAGGCGTTTTTCTCACTTTCGCTTGCAGGTTCTGGTATGATAGTTTATGGAAGCTATTTAAAAAGAGAGGTAGATATTATATCAAGTGCTAAAAATACAGTAATATTCGATACTTTAGGAGCATTTTTAGCTGGACTTATTATAATACCGGCAGTTTTTGCGTTTGGATTAGATCCAGCTGCAGGACCACCGCTTCTATTTATAACTATACCATCTGTATTTAAGCTTATGCCATTTGGTAGACTATTTGGTATAATTTTCTTTGTATCAGTTTTATTTGCTTCTATAACATCATTGATGAATTTATTAGAAGTACCTATAGAGGCTGTACAAAATACTTTTAAGCTAAGTAGAAAATTATCAGTAGCTATAGTAGTGATAGCTGCATTTTTAATAGGATTATTTGTGGAAAATGGAGATGTACTTGGTTCTTGGATGGACTTTGTATCTATTTATATAATTCCATTAGGTGCATTTATAGCTGCCGTTATGTTCTTCTGGGTTATAGGAATCGAAAAGGCAAAATCAGAAATAGAATGTGGTTCAGAAAAGAAACTAGGAAAGCTATTTGAAATAAGTGCTAAATATGTTTTTGTATTCTTGACTATATTTGTATTGATTGCAGGAATTCTTTTAGGCGGTATAGGATAATATTTAATAAAAATCCTTTCTAATTATTTTTAAATATTTAGGAAGGATTTTTGTTGTCTGTAAAAAATTATATTTAAAGTAAATTATTATAAATTGAGGAGAAAACATGGAAAAAATAACTTTTAATTATGAGGATAAAATTTTAGATGTAGATGTAATATACAGAAAAAGAAAAAATATATCTATAAAAATAACTCCAAAGGATAGGATACAGATAATTGCGCCACATAAAGTACCTATAAAAATACTAAAGGAAACTATAGAAAAAAATTCAAGATGGATCTTATCAAAGCTAGATAAATTTAAGAATATAGACGATTCTTTTTTAAAAAGAGATTATGTAGATGGTGAAATATACTATTATATTGGAAAGCCTCATTATTTAAATATAATAAAAGATAAAAATATGCAAAACGAAAAAAATTACAATTATATAAGTGTAAAAGAAGATTGTATTGAGATTAGGACAAATAATTGGGAAAAAGAATATTTAAAGGAGTGCTTAAAAAAATGGTATAAGCTAAAGAGCGAAGAGATTGTTATGGACAGGCTCGCTTATTTAAGAGAGCAAAGTGATTATTTTAGAAAAATCGAACCAAATTTAATAAAGATAAAAGAGCAAAAGAAAATTTGGGGCAGTTGTAATTCTAATAAAAATATATATATAAATTCAAAAATATCTATGTTACCCGTAGAAGCTATCGATTATATAATAGCACATGAGTTTTGTCATATACTTTATATGAATCATTCAAAGGATTTTTACGCTTCAGTCGAAAAAATAATACCTAATTACAAAGAAATAAATTTATGGTTGAAGAAAAATAGCTATAAATTTACTTTATAATCTGCATTATTATTTGTCGATAATTGTATATTTTACTTTATTTGTTAAAATATAAGCTCGAAATTTGATGCTAAAATTTGATGAAAATTAAGTTTTTTGTAAATATAGTAAATTTTGAAAAAACTTTGAAAAATCGTGTTGACTTTAAATTACAATCTAACTATAATATAAGTATAATAAATGAAAAACAAAAAACAAAAGCTTTGACGGAGACAAAAATATTCGCTGATTAATTACAGAGAGTCGGTGGTGCTGAGAGCCGGTGTTAATTTGAATATATAATGATCACTCCTAGCTTCCATATTGAACGGGTGACTTATTAAATATGGACGTTCGCTAACGTTACATAGCTATAGTTAAGATTAGCTCTGACTAGAAAAATGAGGGATAGTCATTTATTATATGGCTATAAATAAGGTGGTACCGCGGAATATAACTTTCGTCCTTATGAGTGATAAAGTGTTGCTTATATAGGAAGAAAGTTTTTTTTATTGCAAAATTTCCTATAAGCACACAATTTGAAACCAATTAAAAATTTAACTAATTTCAAAAGAATTTATAGGGGGTAAATATTATGAAGAGAAACGTATATGCAAAATTAAATCAAGGTATGGATTCATTTTTAAGAGTAGCCATGACATTAAGAAGAAAAGAGTTATCAGTAGAAGCAATAAGTATGAATAGAGAAAATTCAGGAATGTATCTTACAATAAATGAAGATGAAACATCTTTAGAAGAAGTAGTAAATCATATGAGAAAATTATACGACGTTACAGATTTACAAGTACAATAATATCAAGAATAATCTAAAAACAAAAAATAGTCGGAATATTAAAAAAATAAAATATAAAAAAATATAAAATATAAAAAAAAATAAAAATTTAAAAATTTGTTTGAAAAATATAGAAAATTGAGATATAATATCTTATACCAAAATACATAATATATTAAATTACAATTTATAATAAATTAACTTAATGGTAAATAATTAATAACTTTTTAAATAACTGATTTGGATATTCTATTTTTATAGTTTTATCAATAAAAATAATTAATATATATAAATAACAAGGGGGATTTTCAGAAATGAGAATGTTTTATGACAAAGACGTAAGCATGGACGCTTTACAAGGAAAAAAAGTAGCAATATTAGGATATGGTAGTCAAGGCCATGCACATGCACAAAACTTAAGAGATAGTGGTGTAGATGTAATAATAGGTTTACACGATGGATCAAAATCAGCAGTAAGAGCTAAAGAAGATGGATTTGAAGTAGTAAGTGTAGCAGAAGCTACTAAAGCAAGTGACGTAGTAATGTGCTTATTACCAGATGAAAAACAAAGAATAGTATACGCTGATAGTATAAAAGATAATCTTAAAGAAGGACAAACATTAGCATTTGCTCATGGATTTAATATACATTTTGGATATATAACTCCACCAGAATATGTAGACGTTATAATGGTTGCTCCTAAAGGACCAGGTCACTTAGTAAGAAGTGTATTCAAAGAAGGAAGCGGTGTTCCAGATTTATTCGCAGTATACCAAAACTACACTGGTAAAGCTGAAGAAACAGTTTTAGCTTATGCTAAAGGTATAGGTGGAACTAGAGCTGGTGTAATAGAAACTACTTTCAAAGAAGAAACTGAAACTGACTTATTCGGTGAACAAGCTGTTCTTTGCGGTGGATGTCAAGAATTAATAAAAGCTGGTTTCCAAACATTAGTAGATGCTGGATACCAACCAGAAATAGCTTACTTCGAATGCTTACATGAAATGAAATTAATAGTTGACTTAATGTACAATGGTGGTCTAGAAGCAATGAACTATTCAGTAAGTGAAACTGCTGAATACGGTGGATATGTATCAGGTAAGAGAGTTATAGGTGAAGAATCTAAGAAAGCTATGAAAGAAGTATTAGCTGATATACAAAGCGGTAAATTCGCTAAAGAATTCATCGAAGAATGTGAAACTGGATGCAAGAAATTCCATGCTATGAGAGAAGAACAATACAGTGCTCAAATATCTGAAACAGGTAGACAATTAAGAAGCATGATGTCATTCTTAAAATAATAAAAAGATAGAAAATTTATATAAAAGCTGATAAGACATATTGGGAATTATAACTATATAATTTCCAATATGTTATAAAAAACAAAGTGTATTAGGGCAACATCAAAAATATATAGTTGCCTTTTAAAATAATTTTAGTATTACCTCATGTAATTTCAGAATATTCAAAAAATTAAGGGAGGTTTTACTTTTTTTCTTGGTAAATAATTAATATAAATAACTGGTATATATAAAATTTATTCAATACATTTAGATAAAAAGGAAAATAAAGGGAATGGAAATACGGATTTTTTAATTAAAAAAAGACGAAAAGAAAGTTTAAGGGGGACAAAGACAATATGCAAGGCGCTAATCTTATAGTTGAATGTTTGATAAAAGAAGGTGTAACCACTATGTTTGGTTATCCAGGAGGGACAGTAATACCTATATATGATGCTCTATACGATTATACAGACAAAATAAAACATGTAAGAACCTCACATGAACAAGGTGCAGTTCATGCAGCTGATGGATATTCTAGAAGCTCTGGAAAAACAGGTGTATGTGTAATTACATCAGGTCCAGGAGCTACTAATGCAGTTACTGGAATAGCTACTGCATATATGGATTCATCACCTCTTGTCGTAATATCAGGTCAAGTTGGAACAAGCCTATTAGGAAAGGATACCTTCCAAGAAATAGATATAACAGGTGTAACATACTCTATAACAAAACATAATTTCTTAGTTAGAGATTTAAAGGAATTACCTAATATAATAAGAGATGCTTTTATAATAGCAAATGAAGGTAGAAAAGGACCAGTTCTTATAGATGTACCTAAAAATTTACAAGTTGCAGAGATAGATTACAATATGGACGATTATATACCTTCAAATCAAAATAAAAAGGTAAAAGATAAATTCGAAATAAGAGAAGAAAACGAAACTAAAAGCAAATTACAAGCTGCTGCAGATTTGATAAAGGAATCTAAAAAGCCTGTTATATATGCAGGTGGAGGAGTAAAATCAGTAGATCAATACGAACTACTTAAAGAATTTGCAGAAAAAATAAATACACCAGTATTAAATACTCTTATGGGGCTTGGCGGTATAGATAGAAAAAATCCACTTTCTTTTGGACTTGTAGGAATGCATGGAAGTAGAGAGGCTAATTTAGCTATATCAAATGCCGACTTAGTTATATCTGTAGGAGCACGTTTTAGCGATAGAGTAATAGGTAACAAGGATGAGTTTGCTAAAAATGCAAAAGTTATACAAATTGATATAGATTCATCTGAAATAAGCAAAAATATACCAGCTGAAATAGCTCTAGTAGGAGATTTAGGTGATGTACTAGAAGGTCTTTTAGAAAAAGTAGAGCCAAAAGACAATTCAGCTTGGTTAGATGAAATAGAAACTTTCAAAGACAATGAACACGTAGTAGACAAGGATGCCTTCCATCCTAAAAATATAATAGAAGCATTTAACAAAAAATTAGGAAGTAATACTACTGTAGTAACAGACGTAGGTCAACATCAAATGTGGGCTGCACAATACTGGAAGTTTGAACAAGGTAGAACTTATATAACTTCTGGTGGACTTGGAACTATGGGATTTGGATTAGGAGGAGCAATGGGTACAAAATTAGGTACTCCTGATAAAAAAGTAGTCTTAGTTACAGGTGATGGAAGCTTCAAGATGAACTGCAACGAGCTTGCGACAGTAGCTACATACAATATTCCAGTAGTGATATTATTACTTAACAATAATGCTCTAGGTATGGTTAGACAATGGCAAAATCTATTCTCTAATAAGAGATATTCAGAAACAGACATATACGATAAGACTGACTATATAATGCTTGCAAATGCATATGGAATAGAAGGTCACAAGGCAGAAAGCTTAGATGAATTGAATTCAATTTTAGAGAATTTAACTTTAGATAAACCTGTTTTAGTGGAATGTCAAATAGATCACGATATAAATGTATATCCAATAGTTCCACCAAACGATAATTTACTTAATTTAATATGTAATTAATAAAATTGAAATCAAAAAGGTCGTTTCATTTTGTGGCGACCTTTTTATAATGCATAGAAAATTTATATGTTTTTAAAATAAAGGTTTTCTTATAAAATATATATAGAGAGAGTTTTTAAGGAGGATTAAAGTTTATGATAAAATCACAAAGGGAAAACCCGCTTGGATACGAACCAGTATCGAAGCTTATGAGGAAATTTGCTGTTCCAAGTATAATTGCAATGCT
>NZ_JBJDXL010000002.1:0-8630 GCF_051866655.1 Intestinibacter sp. | reverse complement strand
TAATAAGAAGAAATGTGAAAAAATGTCTATACAAGAATTATCAGATAGCTGTAATGTTTCTCATACTACTATTTTAAGATTTGCACAAAAATTAGGATTAAACGGATATAGTGAATTAAAATTTTATTTGAAATTAGAAAATAGTGAAGAAATCAATAAAGAAAAGATGGAGATAAATAATTTAATTGATGATATTAACAAAACTATGAATATATTGATGGAAGTAGATTATTCAAAACTATTTGATTTATTGGATAACTGTAATAAAATTTATGCTTATGGATCAGGTGAAGCGCAAAAGAATGCTGTAAAAGATTTAAAAAGAAATTTGCTTATGACAGGAAGATTAGTAAATGTAATAGAGGGAAGAGAAGAGATAAATATAATTCCTAAATATATGACTAAAAATGATGTAGTATTTCTATACTCACTTTTTGGGGAAAATGAGCGTGTTAATAATTTTGCGAAAACGTTGAGAAAAATAGGTGTAAAAATTATTTCTATAAGTCAAGTTGGAAATCATACATTATCTAAATTAAGTGATGTAAATATTCAATTTTATACTCGCGCGATTATAAATTTAAAAGAAGATTTGCCGATATGCCCAGTTTCTCAATTTTTTATTGTAAATGAATTTTTGCTATTAAAATATTTGGAATATAAAAATGTTCAAAAATAAATATGATATTTTTTAATGTATAAATTGATAATAACTAATTTATTTTGTGAGGTAGTTATTATCAATTTATATGTTTGTTTAAATTTACAAATAATATTTTTTTATAGCATTAAAAATATTATTGTAGAAATCTTGATGATATTGTTCATCTATATGTAACTCATCAGTTGTGAATTTTAAATATCCTTCTTCATCGATAAGCCCGTCGGTAGTATCTATTATAGTTATATTTTCCTTATCAGCGCAGAAATTTTTGATTTCTTTATTATATTTTTTTACTGCCTCATTTCTACCATCCACTTCTGACTTGTTTTCATAGAAGTTTCTGCCCACTGGAAATACCTTTTGAATAAAGATTCGTTTTTGAGGGTATTTTTTACATATATTGTTTATCAGTACTTTAGCATCAGGAATATTTTCTTGAGTTAAAACTCCATTAGTACCGATTAAAAGAATAATAGCCTCGATGTTATTCTCATTTGGCATATTTTTGACTCTATCAATCCAGTATCCAGGTGTAGTTCCGCCTAGAGCACAAATGTAAACCTTGTCGTTATTTAATTTTATGGTATCACTTAGTCTTTCTGTAAATGAATCTCCTATGAATAAAAAGTTATTTAAATTAGTTACCAAGGTTATTTTCCTCCTTTGAATTTTAAGATACATATAATATAGCACTTTGATATTAAATTGCATAATAAAGATTATTTTGTTAAAAGTTATTTTGAATTTTTGTAATTTTATACTATCAAAGAGGGTATAATTAAAAAAGGCACTTAAAAACAAAAAAATTAGTAAATCACAAAATACATATAAAAATGATTAATAAAATAAGGAGAATAAAAATGAAAGTAACACAAGAAGGAAATACTGTAATACTAGAAGATGTAAAAAACTTCAATCCAAAGCATATATTTGAATGCGGACAATGCTTCAGATGGATTAAGCAAGACGACGACTCATACACAGGTGTGGCAATGGGCAAGGTTATAAACGTAAAACAAGAAGGCGACAAAATCTATTTAGATAATACTAATAAGGAAGATTTTGAAAATATATGGTATGATTATTTCGATTTGGGCAATGATTATGAAGAGATAATAAATAAATTAAAGGTAATGGATGAGTATTTAGAAAAGGCTACAGAGTTCGGTGAAGGCATCAGAATCCTAAAGCAAGACGGCTGGGAAATGCTTATCTCATTTATAATATCTTCAAACAACAGAATACCTATGATCCAAAGAGCGATAAATAATTTATCTAAAAACTTCGGTACACATATAGGCGAGTACAGAGGGCAAGATTACTATGCTTTCCCAACTCCTGAGCAGTTAAACAAGGCTTCTCAAGAGGAAATAAGAGCGTGCTCAACAGGATTTAGAGATAAATACATAAAATCAACTACTCAAATTGTAAACGACGAAAATATAAACGTACTAGATTACAGAAATTTATCTACAGAAGAATGTCTAAAAGAATTACTTAAATTCAACGGTGTAGGACCAAAGGTAGGAGACTGTATAGCGTTATTTGGTATGCAAAAATACGATACATTCCCTGTCGATGTTTGGGTTAAGAGAGTTATGCAGGAATTTTACGTTGATGAAGATTTGAGCTTGACTAAAATTAGAAAATTTGGAATAGAAAAATTCGGTGAATTATCAGGCTTTGCACAACAATATTTATTCTATTATGCGAGAGAATTAGGCATAGGAAGATAGGTCTAAAAAATTTTGAAAAAAAATCCAATAACGTATTGAAAAATTTAAACAAATGGTATATTATAATAATTGTTAGCACTCTTAGTGGTAGAGTGATAATAAATTAAAAAGGAAAAATTTAAATTCTATATACAAAAACTTTTTATATTAAATAGGAGGAATGGGAAATGAAAATAAGACCATTAGCAGACAGAGTTGTAATTAAAAAATTTGAAGCTGAAGAAAAAACTGCAAGCGGTATAGTTTTACCAAGTGCAGCTAAAGAACAACCACAAATGGCTGAAGTTATAGAAGTAGGACCAGGTGGTGTAGTAGATGGAAACGAAGTAAAAATGGAAGTTAAAGTTGGAGACAAAGTTATATTCTCTAAATATGCTGGAAACGAAATAAAAGCAGACGGAGAAGAATACATAATATTAAGACAAAGCGATATATTAGCAGTAGTAGAATTATAATATTATTTAGGAGGGTGATTTAAAATGCCAAAAGAAATTAAATTTGCAGAAGACGCTAGAAAAGCTATTGAAGCAGGAGTAAATAAATTAGCTGATACAGTTAAAGTTACATTAGGACCAAAAGGTAGAAACGTTATACTTGACAAAATGTATGGTGTGCCACTAATAACTAACGATGGTGTAACTATAGCTAAAGAAATAGAACTAGAAGATAGATTTGAAAATATGGGTGCTCAACTTGTTAAACAAGTTGCTACTAAAACTAACGATGTAGCTGGTGATGGTACTACTACAGCAACAGTTTTAGCACAAGCTATAATAAGAGAAGGACTTAAAAACGTAACAGCAGGAGCTAACCCAATATTAATAAGAAAAGGTATAGCTAAAGCAGTAGATGTTGCAGTTGAAGAATTAAAAAATCAATCTAGAACAGTTGAAACTGATGAAGCTATAGCACAAGTTGGTGCAGTATCTTCAGGAGACGAACAAATAGGTAAATTAATAGCTGAAGCTATGAAGGTAGTTGGTAGAGACGGTGTTATAACTGTTGAAGAATCTAAAACTATGAAAACTGAATTAGACACTGTTGAAGGTATGCAATTTGACAGAGGATTTATTTCTGCTTACATGGTAACAGATGTAGATAAAATGGAAGCTGTTTTAAATGATCCTTTCATATTAATAACAGACAAAAAAATATCTAACATCCAAGAAATACTTCCATTACTTGAACAATTAGTTAAGACTGGTAAAAAATTATTAATAATAGCTGAAGACGTTGATGGTGAAGCATTATCTACATTAGTAGTTAATAAATTAAGAGGAACATTCGACGTTGTTGCTGTTAAAGCTCCAGGATTTGGTGATAGAAGAAAACAAATGCTAGAAGATATAGCAATACTTACTGGTGGTACAGTAATATCTTCAGAAGTTGGTTATGAATTAAAAGAAGCTGACTTAAGTATGTTAGGTAGAGCTGGTTCAGTAAAAGTAAATAAAGATAGCACTACAATAGTAGATGGAGCTGGAGAAAAAGTTAATATACAAAACAGAATACAACAAATAAGAAACGTAGCAGAAGCAACTTCTTCTGATTTCGATAGAGAAAAATTAATGGAAAGATTAGCTAAATTAGCTGGTGGAGTTGCAGTAGTTAAAGTTGGTGCAGCTACAGAAGTTGAAATGAAAGAAAAGAAATTAAGAATAGAAGATGCTTTAAATGCAACTAAGGCTGCTGTTGAAGAAGGTATAGTAGCTGGTGGTGGTACTGCACTTGTAAGTGTTATCCCAGCAGTAGATAAATTAATAGAAGAATTAGATGGTGAAGAAGCTATAGGTGCTAAAATAATCAGAAAAGCATTAGAAGAACCACTAAGACAAATAGCAGTAAATGCTGGTCTTGAAGGTGCTGTAATAGTACAAAAAGTTATAGATTCAGATCCAGAAGTAGGATTCGATGCATACAAAGAAGAATATGTAAACATGATAGATGCTGGTATAGTAGACCCAACTAAAGTAACTAGAAGTGCTCTACAAAACTCTTCATCTATAGCAAGTGTATTCTTAACAACTGAAGCAGCAGTAGGTGAAATACCTGAAAAAGAAGATCCAGCTGCAGCAGCTGGTGGAATGCCAATGATGTAATCTAAGTATATAGATTAAAATAAATTCGACTCGAAATTAAAACGCTATTTCTCGATAATCTTGTGATTATTGAGGAGTAGCGTTTTTTAGTAGAATTGAGAAAAAGAGTGTTTTAAGAAAATATTTTTTAAAATCTCAAAAAAATGTTAAAATGTCTATGTGAATATATATCAAGAGATATAAATTATATAGAAAAGGAGATAAGTAGAAATTTAAATTATGAAGATAAGAAAAAAAATAATTTCAATATTACTAGTATTTACGATGGTAATACCTATGTGTGTAGGTTGTACAAAAACAGTAAAGGAACAATCGGAGGATGCTGAGGAAAGCAAAAAAATTATGGCAGAAGCAAAGGAAAAATTAAAAGAGGTAGAAGAGGACAAGGACAGCACAGGTGTTGTAACAGATGGACAAGGATGGACTTTATGGGATGAAGACGGTAATCTAACTAGTGGAGGCAGAGATGCTACTGGTGAAAATGGAGTCGTAGCAACTGCTAAATACGAGGCTTCACAAGCAGGACTTGAGGTATTAAAGGCTGGCGGAAATGCAGTAGATGCAGCAGTAGCAGTAGCATTCGCGTTATCTGTAGTAGAACCAAATGGCTCAGGAATAGGCGGCGGAGGTTCTATGATTATAAGGACTGCAGAAGGAGAAAATGTGTTTATAGCATTTAGAGGAGATGCTCCAGCAGCAGCGACTCCTTATATGTGGGTTGTATCAAATGGAAAGGTCGCAAATAAGGAGGAGAGACAAGGAGGAAAGGCAGTTTCTATTCCTGGTGAGGTAGCAGGGCTTTTATATGCATTTGATAAATACGGTTCTAAAAATTTAACTTTAGAGGAAGTAATGGCACCGGCTATTAATTTAGCACAAAATGGATTTTATGTAACACCTACACTTTATTACGATATTGTAGCTGCAGATGGAAAAATGTCTAGATTTGATGAGTTTTACAAATTCCTTAGAAAAGATGACGGAGAACTTTATCAGGTAGGAGATCTATGGAAAAATGAAGAACTAGCAAAAACATTGAGAATAATAGCAAAAGAAGGTAGAGATGGTTTCTACAAAGGTGAAGTAGCAGAAAAAATAGTTGAAATGGCAAATAAATACGGAGGAATTCTTACTCTAGATGACCTAGCAAATTACGAGCCAAATGTATCAGAACCAGTAGAAGGAACATATAGAGGATATAAGATATTATCGTCTAAAGCAGGCGGAACAAGTGTCATAGAAGCTTTAAATATATTAGAAAACTTCGATATGTCAAAATACGGCATAGATTCAGAGGAAAGAATACATCTATTATCTGAAGCTATGAAAATAGCATACGCAGATAGACAAGAATATATGGCAGATCCTTTTAATCAAGATGTTCCTATAAAGGGATTGACTAATAAGAAATATGCTAAGCAATTGGCAGAAAAAATTAGCATGGATTATGCTCAAGATTATTCAAGTGGAAATGCAGTTGACTACGAACATGAAGATACAACACATTTTTCTGTAGCAGATAAAAATGGAAATATGGTGGCTATAACTCAAACTGTAAATCTAGAATTTGGTTCAGGTGTTGTGGTAGATGGATATGGATTTGTACTTAACGATGCTATGGCGGACTTTTCACCAGATCCTAATTCAAACAACTGTGTAAAAGCAGGTAGCGAACCACTTAGCTCAATGAGTCCAACTGTAATATTAAACGAAGACGGGACACCATTTTTAGTTATAGGAACTCCGGGAGGCTCTAGAATAGTTTCTTTATTAACTCAAGTGATAAGCAATGTAATAGATTACGATTTATCTATACAAGAAGCTATAAATTACCCTAGAATATATGACAAGCCAGAGGAAGGATTAGTATTTGAGAATACTGTAGATACTGATTTAATGTCTCCATTAGTATCTAAGGGACATCCAGTTAGTATTTATAAGGATGAACCAAAGCATTTTGGATCAGTACAGGCAGTTATGTATAAGGACGATGGCACTATGGAAGGTGGAGCCGATGAGAGAAGAGATGGAAAGGCTTTAGGTTATTAAAAAAGGGCTATATCACGAAATATAAATATTAGCGTGATATAGCTTTTTAATTATTTCAATGTGGGAATTTGATTTGTTTATTAATTAAGCATTGTAATTTACAATGTCTAATGCTAATTTAGCTACTTTTGTTGCAGCCATTTTGCCACCAGGGATAGCTCTTGATATATATCCTGCTTCTTCTACTATGCTGGCAGCTTCTTTTGGTTCATAAAGCTTCATAGCTGATGCAACTGCTGCTGGAACAATTACATTTAGTGTGTTACAGCCATTTAATGATAATTCATTTGCTACAGCTGATGCAAAGCTAATTGCCCAACGCACATCTTCATATTCACTATTTCCCTTTACAACCTTTGGTATAATATCGTGTGAAAGGCCGTTTAATTCAACTGTTTCATTTCCTCTTTTCACTGTTATATCTACTAATGGATCAAAAGACCAATATTTTTTAGCTAGCTTAGATGTTCTTCTCGCGGCTGCAGCTATTTTTCTTACCTTGATTTCAATCGGTTGACCATAATCTTTTGTAAAAATAGCACTTGCATATTTTTCAGTTGTTTCTACTTTTTTATCGTCTAATGCTCGTACTATATCTTCTAATGAAGTACCCTTTTCTAATTCTTCTAAAGTATATAAAGCTCTCCAATGAATTGCATGAGCTCTTGCTGGCTCTGTAGCGTCAATTAACATTTTAGTAATAGGACCACTATGTAATTCATTTGCTTTTCGACAAACTGTATTTATAGAACAAAATGCAACCTCAGGGTTGAAAGAGTGTAATTTCTTTTCTTCTATAATTTGTTTTGCTGTTTTTTCTACATCGCCTTTATTTTCAACTAGAGCCTTCATACCTATTATTGCATAAGCACCTACATGTCCCATAGGAGAGTTTCCATAACCTCCAGAAGAACCTACTATTCTTTCTTCAAATATAGAGAATATCTCGTCAAATGCCATCATACCGATTACTGAAGGAGCACCGATATCTTTTAATATTAATCCGATATCGCCGATTAATTTTGCTGTATCGAATTCAGTACCTAGAACCTTTAGATGAACCTTTTCTGGTAGTCCAGCTGTCTTAACTGCTGATTTACCGACTAGATAAACTGATGTTGTTCTACCGTATGTACCTTCACCCTCTGGAACTTCAGCATCTGGATGGATTATTTCTAATATAGCAGCAGAACCTAAAACTGCGCATGTGAATGGATGAGGAATCATTCCTGCACCAGCCATAGCTTGCATCATTGCCTCAGTTCCAATTCTTGCTCCATTGACAGCCATTTCTGGCCAAACAGTATCTTCACCTAGTGCACTATGTCCATATAGTGGGCTATCACCTACAAAGTCAGGAACGTTATTTCCATTGACAGATGTTAATGTTCCATCTAATAAAGCTTGATTTACTGCGAGAACTGCAGGAAAGGCAGAAATTTTATTGTTCATTTTTGCAGTTGGAATTGCTGCAACTCCACTTCTATCAACACCAGCTAGCATACGAGCTGTAGCACCAAGCTTTCTATTTCCTGCTGGAATACCTACTTGAGCAGCAGAACCTGCGAGATACATAATGCTGGCTGTAATAAGTGCTGCATTAGCACCATCTGCACCTGATTTTTTTGCTACCTTTATAGCTTTTTCCATTATATCAGCAACTGGAAGTCTACGAACATCTGCAAATTCAATAGAAAGTGTGTTTCCCTTTAATAATTCTTCTGTTATAACGTTTGCAACTGTATGGATTGCCATGTTAAGCATACCGTGTCCACCAGCTAATGCTTCTATTCTATCATTAGTTAAATTTGAAACGTTTGATACAGAAGCTAATTCAACGGCTGAAATAATTTTCATTTTATCTTCAGTATTCATAATCAATTCCTCCTAAAATTTATATATTAATATTTTGTAATATCAGAAATTAATTTTTTAATTCAATGAAAAAATCATTATATTTAAAGAAATCACTATTACTATTAATAAAAATAGTTTTGACTAAGGTATAAACTTCATTATATGAAATTGTTTGATTAAATTCCGTGTATATTTTATTTTTTAAATTAATGACATTATCTGATT
>NZ_JBJDXL010000001.1:0-1966 GCF_051866655.1 Intestinibacter sp. | reverse complement strand
TTTATAGCATTTTTAAGTATTTTTACCTTTTGTTCATAATCAGGAGCTATATTCATTCCTCCATCTGTTGTAACTAATAATTTAGGATAAAAATCTGCTTCATAAACCATAACATGGCTAAGTAAGCTATCTGTTCTAAGTCCCCATTCTTTATTTAAAACGGCCTTTAATATTACAGAAGTATCTAAAAGACCCTTCATAACAAAGTCAGCTTCCTTAGAAGAAACTAATTTAACGGCAGTTTCAGCGCATTCTTCTATAGTTTCTTTATCTATTATTTTTATTCCATTTAAATCGAATTTTATTTCTTCTGAGATTTCTCTTATTTTTTGTTCTTGTCCTACTAATATAGGTGTTATTATATCCATTTGGGCGGCACTTTTTATAGCAAGTAGTACTTCTTCATCGTGTGCAGCTGCAACTGATAAAACTACTTTTTCACTGCCCTTTAAAACTTCTAGCATTTGATCTAATTTTTTAATCATTTTATTTTCTCCTTACTGGTATTTGTATTTCTGTAACCATTTCACTTTCACAGGTTATAAGACTTGGGTCTACTAATTGTATTTCAATTGAATCATCTATTATTTCATAATTATTTTCATCTATGTATTTTCTCAATTTTTTATAATATTTTGGAGCATCGTTATGATATCCGTTATATCTAATAGATAAATATTTTGCCTTTGGAAATATCTTTATCAGTTCTTTTTCATATAGACCTTCTTCAACTGTCATAAAAGCACTGTCGTATTCTTCATAAAATTCATTTTTTAAATTTTCTTTAGAAACTGATATTCCAACATCACCATAAGTTAGTGATATCTTATAAGATGATACCTGAGCTAATTTTCTAACTAATAGCTCAACATCTTTGTAAGATATTTTTTCTCTATATTCGATTACACATCTTTGATCAAAATCGAATTCTCTTATTTGATCTAAAAAATCTAATTGTGTAGCATCTTTTATTTGAGATATTTTCTTATTGATATTTAGCTGCATATTTTTTAATTCAGTTATTTTTTCTTCTATAATTTGATTTTGATATTCTAGGGAATCAATTATACTATTTAAATTTAAATCATTTAAGTGATATTTTATTTTATTTAAAGTAAGCCCCAATTCCTTCATGTACTGTATAGTTTCTAGACATTCAAATTGGTCTATTGAATAATATCTGTATTTATTATTTTTATCTACATAGCTCGGTTTAAACAAATCGATTTCGTCATAATATCTAAGTGTCTTTTTGTTTATATTAAATAATTTTGATATTTCACCAATAGTAAAAAATTCTTTCATCTACCACACGCCCCTAAAATTATACTCAAGTCTATTAATCTTCTTTATAAATTCTAGCTTCTTCTTCTCCTTTTAAAACTCTAAGTCCTCCAAACGCAAGAGCCTCTAATTCATTTTCTCCTGGCAATATTTCTACTGGAGCAATAAATTTAACTCTATTTTTAATACTTTCAGTCATATATTTAGAATAAGCTATTCCTCCTGTAATAATTATAGCATCTACTTCACCATTTACAACAGTTGCTAATTCACCTATTCCCTTTGCTATTTGAAGAGCCATAGCATCGTATATTAATTTGGCGTATTCGTCTCCACTTTCTATTTTCGCTTCTACCTCTCTAGCATCTACAGTATTTAGATAAGAGAATATTCCTCCTTGACCTCTAACTCTTTTTTTCATTTCCTTGTGATTGTATTTTCCGCTGTAGCATAAATCGATTACTCTAGTCACAGGTAGCTTCCCTGCACGTTCTGGTGAGAAAGGACCTTCTTCATCAGATATAAAATCCACCATACGACCTTTTTCATGTACATTTAAGCTGATTCCACCACCTAAATGTGCAACTATTAAGTTTAAATCATTGTAATCTTTTTCATTCATTTTTGCATATTTTATTGCCATAGCTCTTGTATTTAAAGCGTGAGTTAAACAATGTCTGTC